>JAZBOS010000108.1 GCA_036351255.1 Bacteroides sp. | reverse complement strand
ATACTCTCAATGTTGGATGGGTCAAGGTCCATGATGGCATTCCCATAGTCAGTGCCTCCCCATTGGTCTACACCTGTGGCAAAGTTGCTGACCGGGGTCCCGTCGATGACAAACAAGGGTTGGTTGTTGCCAAAGGAACTGTTACCCCTGATGGTGATGCGCGAGGAAGAACCTATGGCACCACTGGCATTGGTGACCTGCACACCGGCCACTTTACCCGAGAGGGAGTTCACCAGGTTGGCATCCTTCACTTCCGAGATGTCTTCGCCCGAAACACCCTGCACCGAATAACTCAGCGCCCGGCGCTCGCGCGAAATACCAAGGGCCGTCACAACAACCCCCTCAATCTCAAACACCTCTTCTTCCAGGGCTACATTGATCACTTCGCGCCCATCAATCCTCACCTCACGGGTCATAAACCCTATAAACGAATAGATCAATGCGCCGTCAGGCGGAGCCTGGATCTCGTAGCGCCCATTAATGTCCGTAACGGTACCTACCGTGGTTCCGCGTACCATTACCGAAACGCCAGGAATGGTCATACCATCCTCTTGGCTGGTTACCGTTCCTGTTACACGGATCGTTTGCGCATACAGGCTCATGCCCATCAGCAGCAACAATCCGGTCAGGATCAGAATTCGCTTCATGTTTTGTTGGTTTTAGTTTGTAAATCTGTTGGTTAACTTGAATAAACCAAAATATCTGATTCATTCAATTGGTAAATGTATAAAAAATCGCAGGATATTGTTAACGAAAGTTAATTTTTTTGGTAATTTAAAACTTTTTTATATAAGATTACGGTTACATATGTTTCATATATATCCTATTAATCCGTCTCTCCCCTCGTAATGAATTGTTCCTTATCATATTAATTAAATCATCTTCTTAAAAAAGCAAAAGGGCCGCTGCCTTCAGGCAGCGGCCCTTTTAAAAAAACAAAACAAAAACCATTAAAGGTAGGCCTGATTCTGGACCAGGTTGGGGTTTACATCCATCTCACGCTGGGGGATGGGCATCACCAGGCGGCCATCGTTCCAGGGAATGGTTTCACCCACATAGGGTGAACCAGAGGGGGCTACGACACTGCCCCTGAACCTTCGCAGATCGTGCAGGGCGTGTCCCTCAAAACACAGTTCACGAAAGCGCTCCTGGCGAATCAAATCCAGCGTCAGGCTTTCCCATTCAGAGGCATTGGCGCGGTTGCGGATGGCCATAATATCATCCAGGGGTTCAGCCCCAATAGCGCTTCCATTGCGGAAGTTGGCCTCTGCCCTCGATAGGATCATCTCTGCCAGGCGAATGACCTGGATGTTGGCATCGTGCTTGCCCCATTTGCTGCTGTTGCGGTTATTGGGACGCGTACCCACCCCCTTGTAAAACATGGTGGGCACATCGGCAATGGTGACGATGCCGGGGTCAGCCACATAAGTGGCACGCAGGTCGGCGGGCTCATAACGCGTCATATGCTGATCAGTGATAGCCACATCGCCGCGTCCCAGGCCCTTCAGGCTGGCAAAGAAGGTGGTGATCCCGTCATTTGACTGGCCTGCATTACTTAAGGCGTCCTGAAGGATCATAAACACATCTTCCGATGAATAGTCATCATTGTTAAAGCAATCTCTCGGGTCATCCAGCAGGGCCGAATATCCTCCAAAATTGTCAATCACAAAGGTAGCCTCCTGGGCCGCCAGTTGCCATTCTTCCATGGCCAGGTGAACCCTCACCAGGAAAGCCGCTGCGGCACTGGCAGTAGCCCGGCCGCCGTTGTCACCCGAACTGGTAAAGGCCGCCAGTTTGGCCTTGGCCCCGTTCAGATCGGAAAGAATACTGGCATAAACGTCGGCCACACTGGCCCGGACAGGATAACTGCTTTCATTGATGCCTGCCGTGGGGGTCAATACCAGCGGAACACCCGGCTGCGTGTTAGCCTCGCCCTTGACAAAAGGCAGGCCATAAAACCGCACCAGTTCAAAATACAGCATGCCCCTGATAAACAAGGCCTCCCCCTCTATGCGGTTCTTTTCATTTTCCCTGACCACATCCAAACTAGCCAAAACGTTATTGGTCAGGTCAATGGCATGGTAGGCCCTGATCCATTTGGCGGAAATATCGCCACTGGTCGGGTCAAACGATTTCCAGTTCATCTGGCGGTATTGAATGAAAGTACCTAACCAGTTCAGGTCGCCTTCATTGGCCACCAGGTCACTGTGAAAAATACTGGTGCCGGCATACAATTGGGGCCCGGCGATCCGTTCCCAGGCGCCGTTGATGGCATTCTGCACCCCGTCGTGATCTCCGTATATGGTTTCATCGCTTACTGACTGCTGGGGCTCCACATCGAGAAACTTCTCACATGACTGGAGCAACACCACCGCCAGAAGCATTCCTATGAATGAAATGATCTTTTTTGTTTTCATTTTCGTTCAATTTTTTTATGATTAATTCAGGCGGTAGGCCTTAAAAAGTTAAGTTTAACCCAAAGGTAATGGTCCGGGGTTGGGGGGCCGTATAGAAGTCCCAGCCCGGCGTCATGTTCAGGGTCTGATTGGAAAGACCCGTTCCCGCAGAGTCTGCCTCAGGGTCCCAGCCCGGATATTCCGTATAGGTCCAGAGGTTGTATGCCCTGACAAAAACACGGATGCTTTGGAAGTTGGCACGCTGCACCAGTTGTGAAGGCAGGGTATATCCAAGGGTCACGTCCTTCAGGCGGATATAGGAAGCATCAAAGATCAGCAAACTCGACCTTCCATAGCCGTTGCCAGTCCAGAACCGCGGCTGCGGATACTTGGCATCACGGTTATCCGGCGTCCAGTGGTCGTTGTAAATATCCAGGGTTTGATTGTCAAACCACGAAAAACCATCGGCCTGCCACTGACGACCTCCGTTATAGATATCATGTCCCCAGACAAACTGCAGCATGATGTTCAGATCAAAGCCCTTGTAACGGAAATTGTTGCTGAAACCACCCCAGAAATCAGGGTTGGGGTCGCCCACGATGCGGTTCTCAGCCTGGGCCAGCGAAGTGGTGGTAGCCGTCGAATCCGGATCCTCGTACCGGTAAAACAGGGCATCACCATTCTCGGGGTCTGGACCTATATATTCCTTGGTATAGAATACCCCGATGGGATACCCTTCCATTACACGCCAAATGCCGGAAGCAATGATCTGATCGTCGATATCCGTTACTATATTCTTGTTAAAGGCAATGTTGAAGTTGGTATTCCATTTGAACGCCCGGTCAATGTTCACCGTATTGATCACAAACTCCCAGCCTTTGTTCTCCAGGCTGCCCACATTCATGTAAACGCTCGTAAATCCGGTTGAAGCGGGAACCAGTGAACTCAGCAACAAGTCTTCGGTATATTTTTCATAATAATCGATCTCACCCGAGATGCGGTCATTCAGGAAACCAAAGTCAATACCCACGTTATACTGGGTGGTGGTTTCCCAGCGCAGGTCAGGGCTGGGAATGCTGCTTGAGATCATCCCCGGCAAGCCCGCATAGTTGCTTCCCAGGTAAAGACCCCGTGAAGCAAAGTTGTCGATCTCGGAGTTCCCGGTCTGACCTACGCTGAAACGAGGCTTCAGGAAGCTAAAGGTTTTGTTGTTGGCCAGGAAAGGTTCGTTGGTGACCACCCAGCCTATTGAAAGGGCCGGGAAGAAGCCCCAGCGGTTATCCCTGCCAAAACGGGAAGAAGCATCCGTGCGGGCACTGAGCGTCACCAGGTAACGGTCGAACAGCTTCATATTGGCGCGTGAGAAGAAGGATGCATAGCGGTAGCCTGTGCCACTGGTTGTGGCGAAAGTGATCTCGGAGGCACTGGCAATGCGCTTAAACTGGTCGTTGGGAAATCCCCGCCCCTCAATGGCAGCGAAATCAAAATCAGCCCGCTGGACACTGGAACCCGCCACCAGGTTCAGGTCGTAATCATCAAAAAACACCTTATTAAAGGTGAAATAATTCTCCATATTAAAAATTTTGGAAGTGACCGAACGGTCGTAGGCATAGCCCGAAGGCCCGCCATCGTTGGTCAGCCTGCCCTGGTATTCTATTTCACGCTGGTTCAGGATGTCAATCCCCGCTTCCGAACGGAACGTAAGCCCAGGTAAAATTTCAAGGTTGGCGAATACCGTTCCCAGGTTGCGGAATACTTCTGTGTCAAAATTATTATACTTCCTTACAATCAACCCATTCTCATACAAGGTCAGTGAATTCAGCTCACCAGTATACGGGTCGTGGGTAGGGTCCATGGGTGGTAACGCAACCATTTGTAATGGCGTGGCAAAAGCATTATCGTCGGCCACCCTGAAGTTGCGCGAGCGAATCAGGTTCATGTTCATGCCAAAGGAAAGCCTTTCCGTGGCCTTCTGGTCGAGGTTCAAACGGCCGCTGACACGGTCGAAGGTGTTGCCATTGACAATCCCCACCTGGTCCATAAACGAAAGCGTGGTGTAATATTGCGTATTCTCGGATCCGCCGGAAGCCGACACATCAAATTGCCGGTTCCCCCCTCTGCGCAAGGCTTCTTTTTCCCAGTTTACGTCCGGGCCCTTATTCAGGTCGGTCGGGTTTTCAATGTCTCGCCAATAGGCCAGCCCCCAGTCGAGGGCATCTTCCCAACTGTCAAAACTTGAATAACTGCCATAGGGATCTCCTGCCGTGTTGGTATACGCCTCCCTGAACATCTCCAGGTACTGGGCACGATTCAGGAAGCCCACGTAGTTGGAAGGCTCGCTGAAACCCAACTGGGTGGAAACATTGAAACGGGTACGGCCTTCCTTACCCCTTTTCGTGGTGATAATAATTACCCCGTTCGAAGCCCTCGACCCATAAATGGCCGCTGCCGAAGCATCCTTCAACACCTGCACCGATTCAATATCCGAGGCGTTGATGTCAGCCAGGGGGTTGGTGGGTTCATTACCTGCATCCCCCAAGCTTTGCGACACAATGGGAATCCCATCCACCACGTACAAGGGCTGGTTGCTGGCTGTGATAGAGGAAGATCCCCTGATCCGGGTCCGGATGCCCTGGCCGAGTTTGCCGCTGCCGGCCTGCACGTGGACCCCGGCCGTACGACCCTGCAGGGCCGTCTCAATGCTGGGCAGGGTGTGCGATTCAATGTCTTCGGCACGTACCGAAGAAATGGACCCGGTCAATTCATATTTTAACCGCGTGCCATAACCTACAACGACAATCTCATCGAGCAGGGCCACATCAGGCTCAAGCACTACGTTGATGACCTGACGGCCTTCCACAGGTATTTCTACCCTTTTCATCCCGATAAAGGTGAAAACCAGCACCCCATCAGGACTTACATTCAGCTCATAGCGTCCGTCGATCCCTGTGGTAGCGCCCTGAATGGTGCCTTTGATGAGAACCGTCACACCGGGAAGTGTCGACCCATCAGAGGCATCCGTGACCGTTCCGCTTACGCGGATCTGCTGCCCGAGCAGGGTAAAACCCGTGAACAGCAGAATTCCTAATACAATTAATGTCCTCTTCATTTGATTAAAATTTAATTGTTTTATGGTTGTACAGAAATCCTGTGAAGAGGTAAGAACCCCTTCAACAGGACTTTTCAAATTTATTAAAAAAAACTAATTGCATTATTTAATCTCCCAATTTAATTATTTTATATAATAATATACATATGATAATACAAGCAAGCCTAATAAAGATCAATAGCAAGCAGGCCTTTCAGCAAAGTCTTGTAAAATTTTAGTACTTTTATGGCCCTGAAAAAATACCAGGGAGGTATTTTTTTCATTCTTTTTGATGGAGATAAGCACCAAAAAATAACCAAAATGAAAACCCGTATCCTGAATGTCTTCCTGCTCCTTATGCTCCTAGTGAGCATCCCATCGTGCAACCTGTTTCCCGAACCCGAAGAACCCGATTATAAGGCCGAACTGGAAACCCTGCTGCCCGGCACCCAATACCTGGTGGCTTATTTTTCCGGCACTGATTATGGCCGGTTTCAGAATCAGTGGATGCAACAACTGGCCGGCATCCGGGGCGTGCACGGCGCTGTAGATATTTATAACCTCCAGGAAAGCTACCTCGACGACCCCTGGAATCTGTATTACAAGAGTACCTATCCCAATCTTTACGGCATCGTAGCCAATGCCGATGAACTGGGCAGCAAGTCGTACCGCGGCATTGCCCGCATCCTGCTTGCCTGGAACCTGGGGATGATGACTGATGCCTGGGGCGATATCCCCAACACCTCTTCCCTCGATTATATCAGCGGCTTTTACCCCCCCTACGACACCCAGAGCGATATCTATATGTATTTCCTGGGTTTGCTCAACGAAGCCATCGTTGATCTGAACCAGGCCATCGGCACCGACACCATTCAGCCCGGCGAAGACCACGACCTGATTTATGGCGGCGACATGCAGCAATGGATCAAGGCGGCCCATGCCATCCGCCTGCGCTATACCCTGCGTCTGGCACACCAGGCCGGGAACTACGACATTGCGGCGAACTCCATCATCCCGGGCAATATGTTTTCCAGTAACCAGGACGATATGGAGTATTATTTTACGGGCAACCAGGTCAACCCCCATTTTTATTACGACAATACGGTGCGCAACACCCGGATGGGTAAGTATTTCGTGGATAAGCTCAAGGAAACCGGCGATCCCCGTCTGCCGGTCTTTGTAAGGAAAAGCACCACCGATAATGAGTATAGGGGCAGCGCACCCGGCGAGAACAACTTCAATGCCTCCTTTATCGGCACCTCGGTGGCCGACCAGCAGGCTCCGGTATTGCTCATGACCTATGTGGAGCAAAAATTTATTGAAGCGGAAGTGTATCAGCGCACCGGACAACAGGCCCTGGCCGATGAAGCCTTTGAACTGGCTGTGAAAGCTTCGCTGCAGAAATACAACGTCAGCGACCCCGAATGGGAAGCCGTTCACGCGGAGATCGAAAACGTCAGCCTGCAGCAAATCATCGAAGCCAAATACATCGCCCTGTTTCTGAACCCGGAAGTGTTCAGCGACTGGCGCCGCACAGGTTTCCCCCAGTTGACCCCCTACCAGGGTTCCACCTCAGGCAGCACCAGCCCGCAGCTTCCGCGCAGGTTTATTTACCCCGCCGACGAAACCATTCACAATTCGCCCAACATCCCGGAAGATGTCACCATCTTCGACCGCGTTTGGTGGGATGTGGAAAGATAAGGCATGACCCTGGCCAGCAACATCGCCTGGCGGAAAAAGGGGGAGGCATGGCCTCCCTCTTTTTTTCGGAGCGCCTGTGTCATCCTGTAAGGATCCCGACCCCTTAAAGAGCCCTTGTCCCCCCGTAAGCATCTCTCCCTGTTTTCACCAGGGAAAGGACAAAAAAGACAAAAAGGACAAAAAAGACAAACCCTTAAAATTGTCCATTTCCCTGTTTTTTCTTCAGAAAGTGATGCAGGTGTCTGGGCTGGTCCACATCAACGAAAAAGGGCTTTTCAGTAGATTCATATTTTTTACTATGAATGTGAACCCTGGAGGGATGTTTTTTACAGGGAGGATAAGCAAGGGCCGGATGCGTATCTTGAAACCCTGGGTCGGGAATTCTTCTTTTTCAGGATCTGCATGATGCTTTCGGCACTCAGAATCCCAGGATTTATTGCCTGCCGGATTCACCCACCAGGCTTACCAAGAGGTTGGCCCTAAATCTGGGGTTACTCATATAACTCTTACCGGAATATTCAGGTTTTTTCTTAAAATGGGCTTTGTTAAACGCTTACAGTGTGATGATTACAAAAAAATCAGGCAGGAAGTTCATGCAACAATTGAACCGCATGGACAAAAAGGAGACTTGTCTTTTTTGTCCTTTTTGTCCTT
>JAZBOS010000107.1 GCA_036351255.1 Bacteroides sp. | reverse complement strand
CAGCTCAGGGACAACTGTAAGGCCAGGTTGCTTGGAGAGCATGACCTGAATCAATATCGTAAAGCTCCGGATAAAAAGGCCCACCGCTCCCAATTTGAAACATATGAATATTTCAAAAGGAAACTGAAAAGCTAGGTTCCCGGCTTTTCTTATTAAATCAGATTAAATGCTGATTTTCTTTTTGGTACGCTTTGCCCCCGATTGAATAATGAGATAATAAAATTCTTCCGGCAAATTGGAAGTGTCAATGATCTTGTAGTGGTTCCTCGACAGGAACACTACCTCATTAAACACCCGGTTTCCTTCAAGGTCGGTGATTTCAATACTATAGGCCCCTTCCTCAATGTCCTTTGCCACCACATGTATTGCACAGGTGGTTTGATTCTTATAGATGTTGAATTTCTCGGGGAAAGGGGTCTTACTGAGTTCCGGTTGCTGCCCCTTTAACGTGTCTTGTAAAGAAATAGCATTATTCAGATTGCCCGGGCCATCATTCATGGCCAGGTTCTCCTGGCTGAAGGCTGCACTGTAGCACATGATGAGCAACAGGCAAAGCCAATGCCTGGCGATCGTAGTTTTCATTAGATTCGGGTTTAGTCTGGGTTCGTCATGGTAAATCTAGTGCATGGCAAAGCGGTTGGCAAAGAAAATCTGCATTTTGGGTATAAATACCTAATGTCAAATACGCATATTCACATGTAGGCGCTCAGCCGCGAATTCCCCTGCTTTTACACCTGTTTAAATGTGAATATGCGAACATGTGGACATGATTCCGGGTTATTCTTAATTTTGTAGCTCAATCTTACACCAGACGATAGTATGTTATCATATAAGGAAGCGTTGGACATTGTTCTTAATACGGCCCCCCAAACCGGTTCGGAGTGCATTGATTTCAAAGATGCACTTGGAAGGATTTTATACGAAGATGTAGTTTCTGACATTGACCTGCCCCCTTTTGACAAATCGGCCATGGATGGATATGCCTGCCGTAAGGAGGACCTGGATAAGGATTTACGAATCGTGGAAGTGATACCGGCTGGTATGGATCCCACTCAGCATATCCGCAGCGGTCAGTGCGCAAAGATCATGACAGGAGCAAAGATACCGGCAGGTGCCGATACGGTTATCATCAATGAGGAAACCATAGAACTTGAAAATGGCATGGTAAGGTTTAGTGCCGGCCAAACCAAGCATAATATCATTTTCCGTGCAGAAGATGTCCGAAAAGGAGAAGTTGTGCTCGCTAAAGGGACCATCCTGGAACCCCAGCATATAGCTGTACTCGCTACAGTGGGTTGTGTTGATCCAAGAGTGGCTGAAAAAGTGAATGTGGGAATTCTTTCAACCGGCGATGAGATCATTGAACCCGAAGCTAAACCTGCCGGTTCTCAAATAAGAAACAGTAATGCCTATCAGCTGGTTGCGCAAGTTGAACGGCTCGGTTCAAAAGCCAGGTACTATGGCATTGCAGGCGATGATAAGGAAAGAACGTTTCACCTTGTAAAAGATGCTCTGGAAAACCAGGATATCCTCATTCTTACCGGAGGTGTTTCCATGGGTGATTTTGATTTTATCCCGTCCGTAATGAATGAGCTTGGCGTTGAGATCCTGTTCCGGACTGTTTCCATCCAGCCCGGAAAACCGACGGTTTACGGCATATTTAAGGAAAAACGGATATTCGGGCTTCCAGGTAACCCGGTTTCCTCGTTCAATACGTTTCAACTATTTGTAAAGCCATTGATACTCAAAATGTCAGGGGCAAGCCACCTGCCAGGGATGGCCAGGCTGCCTTTGGGAAAGACTTATGAGCGGAAGAAATCCAACAGGTTGTCCTGGGTCCCAGTCAAGCTGACCGAAGACCATCAGGTCGTGCCGCTGGAGTATCATGGATCCGCCCATATTACATCACTGGTAGACGCCGATGCATTCATCGGTATACCTGTTGGGGTTACTAAAATAGCTCAGGGAGAATTCGTTGATGTTAGATTCATATAACAGAAGCATAAATTACCTCAGGATATCTGTTACCGACCGGTGTAATTTAAGGTGCAGTTATTGCATGCCCGAAAACGGCATAGAGCAATTGCCTCATTCAGCTATTCTTAGCTTTGAAGAAATCCTGCAAGTGGTTGAAGTGGCAGTTGAGCTGGGCATTAACAAGGTCAGGTTAACCGGGGGTGAACCACTTGTGAGAAATGGGATTGTTGACCTTGTGAGAATGCTGGGCGAGGTGGATGGCATAGAAGACCTCTCGATGACGACAAACGGTATTTTGCTTGGGCCAATGGCAGGAGACCTAAAGGCAGCTGGGCTGCACAGGGTCAATGTGAGCCTGGATACGATGGATCCGGTCAAATACAAAGCCATAACCAGGGTTGGCGGTTTGACAAAAGTACTTGAAAGTATCAAAGAAGCCCGGAAAGCTGGCCTGGAACCGATAAAGATCAATTGTGTTATCGAAAAAGATCCTTCTGAGCCGGATGCCCGGGCGGTTGGCATGTATGGTGAGGAGAATGGTCTGGAAGTCCGTTTTATACGAAGAATGGACCTTGATACCGGAGCGTTTTTCCGTGTCATTGGCGGGGATGGTGGGCACTGTGCCGAATGCAACAGGCTGCGCCTGACTGCCACAGGCCGGGTACAGCCCTGCCTGTTCAATGATGTGGCATTCAGT
>JAZBOS010000106.1 GCA_036351255.1 Bacteroides sp. | reverse complement strand
TCGGTATTGAAATGCCGGTGTTTGGGCAAGCCCTTTTCGTCCAGGGGGATCTGGCCAATGCCCCCGTCCACCAAGGGGTACTGTCCGTTGACATCATTCGAGATGCCTCGTCCCAGCAGGGCGTGGTAAAGACCGGTATAGAACTTCACCTTGTTGAGGCTATCGCCGTCTTCCACCCGAATTCTGCCCAGCATTTCATTCCAGGACCGGGTAGCTGCGTGGTGAACCTGGTCAAAGCTTTTTCCTGTAGCTTCCGTGTCCAGGTTTAGCCGGGCATTTTCCAGTGAGGTATAGCTTAAGCCGGTCTGGATCTCCAGCACCTCGCCTTCTGCCATATCAAAGCCCAGGAAAAGCCCGTTACTGATGCCCCTGGTCTCGACAACCCCCGGGGTTTGCATTGTATCCACAAAAGCCCCGGTTTCATTCACCTCCTTGCTTAGCCTGGCCACAAAATACATCTTCACCCGTCTGCCCGGGTCGCAAAACTTCACATATTCGGGATAGGTCTCCACCCAGCCTTCCACCTCATTGTCATTGATCACCCTTGCAAAGGCCTCCGTCACCGTACTGCTCTCGCCCTGCGGATGCCCAATATCGATGATCAGATGGGATTTCCCCGACTGGCTGAAGGTGTAGCGGTGAAAACCAACTCTTTCTGTTGCTGTCAGCTCTGCCTGAATCCCATAATCTTTCAGTAAAACGGAATAATACCCTGGCTCGGAATGTTCTGATTCCTTATCAAAGCGGGAACGATACCCGGCATCCGGGTCTTCAAGCGTTCCGGGAACGGTGTGCAAAACACCCATGGTGGGCATAAACACCACTCCTCCGATCTGGAACTCGTGGAAATGGCCGAAGCCCTCTATGGAACCGTGGCGGTCGTCATAGCCATTGGGCTCCCAGCTGCCAATACTGCCATAGGCGTTGGTATGCGGGGCAAGCTTAGCCATACCAAAGGGAAGTGCTGCGGGGGTATAGAAGAACCAGCGGCCGTGGACTGAGCCGATCTGGGGGTCTACCCAGGAAACCGCATCAAAGGGGGCTTCCTTCTGTGAGCAGGAAACAAAAATCCCTGCAAACAAAATCGAAACAATGGCCTTAAAAGAATTTTTAAAAAAAGTTTTCATAATGAATGATTGGAAAAACAATGAAAATGAAAGATCAGAAATCCACCCGGAAGAATTTACTCTCCAAAGGGTTCAGCTCCAGGCTGCCATTATTTACAGGGTATCCGGTTACATCCACCTCAACGGCATTCAGGGTTGCTCCATCCAAAGGGTTGCTTAAGGTGAAATTACAAGCATTCCCCTCAATTTCCCTGACGTGAAACAGGGCTGATTGCCCATCCTGATCCGGCATAACGCTTACCAGCAGGATGTTTTCGGGCCAGCCTGTAAGGAACACCCCCTCGTTCTGGTCATCATCCCTCCCTCCGCCTGGGAGTACCCTTGAAAGGAAAGGCGTACGGTAGTCCCATCCAAAGTGGGTGGCTTCAAGCAGGGAATTTCCGGGACGGCTGGTCAGGGAGTATTGCCAGGTAAGTCCGCCGCGCTGGTCCGCATTGAAATTGGTGGTCCAGTAGTTATTCATCGGCCAGCCATAGATATGGGTGGTTTCAGGGACAGCCCCGGCAGTATACCGCCCGGTGTTGATGCCCCCGAACTGCATCAGGGGGATTTCAACCGAGCTGAGCAGGATCTGAGCATGCTCATTGTAGAGGCGGGCATAAGTCTGAACGGTATTCCAGTCATTGGATGAACCGGAGATCTGGTCAATTCCTGCCCTGATTTCTCCGCCTGGCACATCAAAGGCCAGCTGCCCATCCTCCAGGACAAAAGGGAAAGCCACATAAACCCCTTCAGGCTCAGTCACCAGTTTTTTATCAATAAAATAAGCCAGATCAATGCGTTTGGTTGTATTAAACAAGCGAATCTCAAACGAGAAGGCTCCCTCGCCTGTCGCTGCGGAGGTATTTCCGCGAAAGCGCAAGGTGATCCAAACCTCTCCTTCTTCATAAGCCTCAATCCACAGCTCATCCAAGGGTTCACGGGAATAATTGTCCAGTTTAAAAGCTTCCATTTGTTCCCGGTTGTCGAGCAACTCGTAAATAAACTCACCCAGTTTCCATTCGGCCTTTGAGTCAATCATTTCAAGACCCAGTTCCTTGTCGAACAAGCTGGTAATGGCACCCTTCTCCGGATCAATAACAATTTGGTACCAGTCATTTTCCATTTCCTTCAATTCACCTAATGGAGCCTCCAACACTTTTTTCTTTGCAATGTCTTCCACCCGGATGCTGAACCTCTTGTAACCAAAGGCAGGAATGTCTTCCGCCCAGATGGCATAGTAAGCCCCGTCGGAACGCTTTTCGGTGACTTGTGCAAAAGCCTGGTTCCCATCGGCATCCATTAATGAAAATTCTGCATCCCTTGGAATCACCTGGTAATCAATATAGGTGGTAAACAGTCCTGAGCGGTTCCAGTTGAGGGTATTGAAAATCAGCAGGGATGGTTTTTCCTGCCGCTGAAAGAAACTCTGCAGCAAACCCATAGTTTCCTCACCCAGCATTTTTGCCCTGCGAGAGGCTTCCCAAGCGTAGGACTCCTTGATGGCCCGCTGTTCCATGGTATAGCGATGGGTGGGTTCCCTGACGCTCTCTGAAAAGCCCACCGTGTGCTCAGTGTAGAAAAGGAGTGCCGTGTTGATGGCCTCCATTCTGTCGGCAATCTTATCAGGCAGGGCGACTCTGTTTATTGCAGCCATGGCAAGTCCTCCGGCATTTGCTCTTAAATCGCCCTGGGCTACCCGCGTAGCCGCCACCTCCCGTGCCGAGGCGCCAAACCCATCGGTCCACCAATCGGGCCATGCCCCGCGGATCACCATGAAATCGTCGCCATGCCTTTGCTCCATTTCCTCAAAAAAGGCAGTAGCCGTAGAGGTGGAAAGTCGGGGCCAGCTGTATTTCTCGTTCCATTGCCTGATCAATTTGGAAGACGCTATGGAAGGAGGCGAATTATCGGTAATGAATCCTGAATGCTGGATGGAGATCTGGTCGTATTCATAACCTTTGGCCTCCAGTTCCAGCAGGTACGAAAGCAATTCCTCTTCAAAAACGGTAAAGTCTTCACCATGGATGGCAAAGGTGTTCCCGATCATATAATGTTCTCCACGGAAGGCAAGCATACGTTTCCCCGAAGGTGACTCCCACCAGAAAAGGGTAGGCTTGTCAAAGCAGATCAGGGCACGGTGGCCGTGGGTACCCATGTTCAGGTACTTCACGCCCATATCGCTGTAATGGTCTATCAGGGACCAGCCTATGCCGTTCACATCGTTCTGCATGGCGGTTTTCACAGCTATGCCATGTTCCCTGAATGTGCCCAGGGGCTGCAGTGAGGCGGCCAGCGTTTGCTCATCGGGCAGCTCACTGAAGTTAAAATACATAGCGGTTACTTCAATCCGGCCTTCCTTAATACGCTGAAGCAAGCGATCGACCTGCTGGCGGGGACGGCTTTTCAGGTATTCATCCACCGCCCAGGATGCCTCGTTGGTCCACCTGAACTGCGACTCCCCGGGAAAATCATCTGTCATGTCACAGTAATCCAGGGCATAGTCAATATAGCGCAGGTGCTCGGCCAAAATATCGGTCTGCGAGCGGGTATAGCCAATATCGGTATGGGTATGGTGAACAAAGTTGACCTTCCATTGCCTGACAGGGTGCAATTGCAGCTCCCCTTGCCAGGTTTTATCACCAATTTCCAGGCGATAGTCCACTGTGGTGCTTTGGGTCACCGCTGGGATATTCACCCTGACGTGGTTGTATCCGAAATTTATTTCCCTTTCCTCCAGCAGACTATTGTTGATGAAGATCTTCGCTTTCTCCGTTCCCCCAAAATGGAATATCCCCGCAATGCCGAGTTGGTACTCCTTGCCATCCAGGATGGAAATGGCCGGCAAGGCACGGAAATTCAAACCGTCTTGCAGTGGAAACTTGAAAGTCATATACCAGGAGGTCTTTCCTGAATTGCTTCCCGTAACCCTCAGGGTCAGGGGTTCACCAAGCTTAAGGCTTACAGCAGGTATGCTCAGATACATAAAACCAAAACGGTCACCATGCTGGTCAATGAAATCGCTTTTAAAAGACAAGGAAGAGCCATCGCTGGCCTCAAGGTTCCAGGCTTCCGACCCATCTGTATGGAATGTAAACCTGGTCTGACCATTTACTGCCACATCAAAACTGGCAAGGCCAGGAGAGGAGCCTATGCCGGCCAGCCAGACAAAGGTCACGGTCTCCTGATTCAGGACTTCAGGCACCGCTGCCGTCTTCCACTCCACAAAAGAATTGCCGTCGGTGGCGCGGGCTAAAAGACTCTCCTTGGCTGCCTGAACGGACGAGTGATAGGAGAAATCCACACCTGCAATTTTTTCCTGGTAACCATTTACTATGGTGTTTCCGGAGTTTCCTTGTCCCTGGGCAATAACCGAAGCGATCAGGAAAAGCTGAATTAGCGTGATGGCAAAAGATTTCATTATGATGTGATTTGGTTTAAAGATAAGTTTTATTTGACAAATGCCTTTACGACTTTAATCTCTGTATTGCCTTCATTGACAATGGTGTATGAACCCGCAGCTGCAGGTATTACAAAGGTTTCTGCATAATTAAACCGCATGCTTTGTCCCGATTGTGTTATAATCATGATAGAGTTCCCTTCCACCAGGCTCATTACATGGGCTTTGTTTCGAGTAAAGACCTCTACACGGGTTTCCAGGTGAATGCGATGAATGTCATAGAAATGTTTGGTGTGGGTGGGTAAATGATACAATTCCCAGTCTGGCCCCTGATCAATCAACCGGGGTCGGGATAACAGGTTTTTCTCAACATAGGCTCCTTTCCGTTCAAAATCAAGGTTTTCCATCCCACGGGATATATTAAGTGGTCGTGGTTTGCCCTCAAGATCAGGGCGCACCCAGTCGTAAAGTTTAAAGGTGAAAATGTAAGGGGTAGAACTGATCTCCAGCACCAGGCAGTTTTGGCCTGACGCATGAATGGTGCCCGGGGGAATCAGGAACAGGTCGTGTTTTTTTGCAGGAAGCTTGTTTACAAATCTCGCTATATCGAGCTCCTCGTTTTGTTCATAACTGTTGCGCAGTGATTGTTCAAAGTTTTCAGCATTGATGTCTTCCCGGAATCCCAGGTAAACAGCAGCATTATCTTTAGCGTCGAGAATATAATAGGTTTCTTCCTGGGTAAACTTTTCATTGAAATGCTTTAGCGTATAATTCTCTGTGGGATGCACCTGAACGGAAAGATTGCCACCGTCGAAAGTGTCAAGAAAGTCGAACCTAATGGGAAATTCTGATCCAAATCTTTCGAAGGCATCACCCAGCACATTAGCGCCTTCACTGAACATCAGCATATCGAAGGAAACTTCCAGCAGCAGGCCGGCGCTTTCAAAGATGAGGCCGTTTTCAGGCACGATCAGTTCAAATGACCAGGCATAATTGGGAACATCCCTGTTAAGCCCATCAATATTCTGCAGGCACCAGCTGCCACCCCATACGCCCGGCTCAAACCAGGGACGTACCCTGAAAACACTCCGGCTCATTTCATGGAGCCCCTTACGTATGTCATCTCCGAAAGCCCAATGGACCTCACCCGGTCGCTGGCCGTCGGCAAGAACATCAATCCTTTTCAGACTTTCCTGTTTATGGCGATTAAGCACTAC
>JAZBOS010000105.1 GCA_036351255.1 Bacteroides sp. | reverse complement strand
TTGTTTTGAAAAGAGCGAGGCAAATAATTCTCTGCCATTCATCACTTCTCCACTGATGATGGATATTTATTTTGTTGCAGATAAAGGTAAATATCTGGACAAAAAAAAGTTTATTGATGAGCTTCCTGAAAATGACTGTCGACAGGCTGTCATCCCTTTGGACGTTAGTCCAGAAGATCGAGAACGGTTTGAATCATTTGCCGAAGACTTAAGACAAAAAGTACTCAGTGTAGTGAGAGAAAAGAAATCCATCTCAAAAATGCAGCCTGAAGGAATTGATACGGGATTGGAAGATGCAGAAAAGGCAATGGAAGATGTTATCACTGAATTCAGGTTTTTTGCCGTGGAAGAAGGTATTGCAGATGAAGGAAAGGGCCTGGTACAGTTAACAAGAGGTTTTCTCAAACAACTAAAAAAGATACAAAAATTAAAGAAAAAGTATCCGGAAACGGTTTTTCCTTTCTTTGCTGTTGATCCGCGCCGGGTTGGTGTCGCACAATTACTTGAAGAAAATCTACAAAATGGTACATTTTCTGGTGTCAAGCTCTATCCCCCCCTAGGATATTTTCCTACCCATCCTGATCTCTATCCAATTTATGATCTGTGTTTGCAGTACAATGTTCCTGTTACTGCCCACTGCTCACCAGGCGGTTTTCATACATGTTGCAGCACCGTAAAAACCCAGTCATGTGATCGCAATGGCAACGAAGAAACCATAGAGGTTATAGTTGCCAAAGGTTATGATCTGTCGGCATGTTCTGAGCCACAGGGTCTCTATTTTGCAGATCCGGATAATTGGGTGGAAATTCTGGAAAATGAAAAATATAAAAATTTACGTATCAATCTTGCTCATTTTGGTGGGGAAGAGCAATTCCTTAAATATGTTGATGGACAGGGAGAAAAAGAGAACTGGACAGCAAAAATCATCAGATTGATTAAACGATTTGATAACCTTTATACAGACATCTCTTATTTCACCAGCGTTGATGTTGCACCAAAAATCGAAAAACTTCTTTCCGATCACAGATTTTTAAAAGATCGGCTGATGTTTGGTACGGATTTTGTCATGATCTTAAACGATTATAAGTTAACCAGTGAGCAAAATAAGGCACTTGTTGACTATTTTAATCACTTTGAAGGTTTATCCGAACTATTGTTTTCCACTAATGCACTCCGTTTTTTGGGAAAAAATTGATTCTGATGAAGGAGGTAAGCAATGAATATTCATAATATACTATCTGACCATGAACTCTATGATGAAATTGATTCCCGTTTAAACAAAAACCAGCTGGGTAACCGTTTTCCCATCATGCGGACAACTGACCAGGTTCGATCCATTATCAGAGGTGTACGAGAACGTGCAGAACTGCCTGACATAGAAGTAGAATCCATAGTGAGGCGATTCGGAAGACCTGTACTCTTTATTCAAAACGACACCTTTGAGTTACCTCAGAGCGAAGTTTTACGACAGCGTTTACAAAATTGCCGGTACCTCATCGAAAATGGTATCCGATCAGTGGGCCGGATTGAGTTGCGTGAACACCCGAATCACGCTTGGGTTGGCACTGGTTGGTTGGTGGCCGATGATATCGTCGTCACCAATCGGCATGTGGCAGAAGAATTTGCCGTAAGAGACAAAGAACGCTTTGTGTTTAAAAGAAATTTCAAAGGCCGCACCATGTTAGCCCGAATCGATTTTGCTGAAGAATTCGGAATGCCAGACCAAGACGAATACCAATTGGCCGAACCATTATACATTGAAGATAGAGATGGTTACGACATTGCTTTCTTCCGAGTGAAAAACGCAGTAAGTGATGCACAGCCTATTTTACTTTCTTCCTCTTCCAAGAAGAATGACAATGTCGTCACCATTGGATATCCTGCCCGCGACAGTCGCATTCCGGACCAGGCCTTAATGTCAACCATTTATGGAGATGTTTATGATGTAAAACGACTTGCTCTCGGCGTCCTAATGGCTGAAGAAACGTATGACAATTTAACTTACATTTCCCACGATTGTACAACATTAGGAGGCAATTCAGGTTCAGTGGTTTTGAATCTTAACGGGAGTGGTGCCGCTGGTCTCCACTTCAGTGGTTCTTTTGGCGAAGCGAATTATGCTGTACCTGCCACTGTTGTGGCTGAAAGATTATCAAAAATTTCCTGAAGGAGTTTAAGCCAACTTTACCATTTGTTCCATCATTTCTTAAGAAAATGTCCAAGGTGCAAAATGAATTTAGGGATTCAACGTAATTTGTTGTTGCCAAAATATTGCCTCAGGTGCCGTGCGGACTATGGTTTATCGCACTAACCAGCGCATGAGGTGGTTTTATGTATTTTAACTTTTATGTTTTCTCGAAAACCAGATTTAGCGCCGGTGGAAAAATTTATTATGACCAAACTCCATATCATCCAAAACAAATCTGATTCAGAGTATTACTTTGAGGAACGCTGTTTTATTACCGAGTGGTTGAACTCACCCAGCGACGAAGAAGTCTCTGTTGCAAAGGCAAGAGTTGAACCTGGCGTCACAACCAGGCTCCACCGCCTTAAAGACGTGACAGAACGCTATATTATCCTTAAAGGTAAGGGCCTCGTTGAAGTGGGTGAACTGCCCCCAACAAAAGTTGGTTCAGGAGATGTGGTTTTAATACCTCCTGGTATACCACAAAGAATTACCAACATCGCTGACTCAGATCTTATCTTTCTGGCAGTATGTACCCCAAGATTTACGAAAGATGCTTATGAAGACATATATTCAACTTAAACCTTTTTATCTTTTAGGATAGATTATGATTCGTCATGAATATATTGCTACCTGTGAAGACAGTCTTTTCCTAATAATCGACTTTCAAGTGGGGATGCTCAAGGCTATAAATTCCTGGGAAAAGGTTACCGGTAAAGTGAATCAACTCATACGGACCGCCAATATTCTCGGTATTCCGATCCTTTTGACAGAACAGTACAAAAAGGGTCTCGGTGAAACCCACCCAGAATTACTCCGGGAAATCAAGTCTCCCCTGATATGCCAAAAGGAGCACTTCAGTGCCTGTATTGAACCTGATTTTCTTTCCGCTATGCATTCTTTCCGGCGCAATAAAATCATAGTGGCCGGGATGGAAACCCATGTATGTGTCTTACAAACCTGTCTGGATCTTATAAAGGCAGGATTTCAGATACACCTGGTCGCCGATGCCGTGGCATCCCGTACAAAAGAAAACCGTAATATTGCCATAAATCTTTTGCGACAGGCCGGAGCCGTAGTAAGCTCAGCAGAAATTGTCATCTTTCAATGGGCATACCGGGCAAACACCGAAAACTTTCGGAAGATTCTGCCTGTTATCAAATAGCCGGGGCGGTTAGCGAGGAGTTTTGTCAGTGAGAGTTCTTCTTATTTCGGCTAATACGGAACAGTTCAACATGCCGGCCATGCCGCTGGGCCTGGCGTGCATGACTGCTGCTGTTGCAAAAGCAGGTCATGAAGTTGTCATGATTGACCTTATGTTTGAAACGAATGTCAGGGCCATACTTAAAAAATCCATTGAAAAATTTCACCCGGAATGCATCGGTATTTCGATTAGAAATATTGACGATCAAAATTTTGAAGCTCCCGAATTTTTGCTTGAAAAAGTCAAAGATGTTGTTTTGATATGCCGGGAATTGACTGATGCGGTCATTGTCCTTGGCGGTGCCGGTTTCAGCATATTTCCGGAAAGTACGCTCACTTACCTTGGGGCGGACATGGGAATTGCTTGTGAAGGAGAAATCGCTTTTCCGGCATTTTTGTCAAAACTTGAAAACGGCAGTAACCTTTCCGGGATTCCAGGGCTTTATTTTCGCGATCGCGGCCCGCAACAACCAAAAAAAATTGCCGGAAGGCTGGATAAGTTGACACTTCCCGACCCAGGGATTCTGTCTGTTTCAGCGGCCAAAAATATGGAATCCTGGATTCCGGTGCAAACCAGGCGGGGATGCCCTCTTAAATGCAGTTACTGTTCCACTCCGGCTATTGAAGGCACTATCATTAGGAAGCGGTCACCAGAAATTGTTACCAACTGGATTGAAAGCTGGGTCAAGGCGGGATACCGAAAGTTCTTTTTTGTGGATAACACGTTCAATTTACCCCCGACCTACGCTAAAAAGATGTGTCGAAGCATTATTAAAAAAGGATTGAATATCAGGTGGTGCTGTATCCTGTATCCTAAAAATGTTGATGGGGAATTGGTTGAACTGATGGCGGATGCCGGCTGCAGGCATATCAGCCTGGGTTTTGAAAGTGGTTCCGTGCAAATGCTTAAAAGCCTCAACAAACGATTTTTACCGGAAGATGTGCGGACAATTTCAGACATTTTTGCCAATCATAACATCGCGCAAATGGGTTTTCTTTTAATGGGGGCTCCTGGTGAAACAAAGAAATCCGTTGAAGAAAGTCTTGCCTTTGCGGATTCACTTCAACTTGACGCCCTGAAAGTTACGGTGGGTGTTCGTATTTATCCCAACACACCTCTGGCTGAGATTGCTAAAAGAGAAGGTTTCCTCACCTCAAAAAGCAACTTGCTTTATCCAAGCTTTTATCTGGCACAGGGGCTGGAGGGCTGGCTTTTAGAGAGGTTGAAGAAATGGATGGCATCCCGCCCACATGTGATAAAGTAGGAGGCCTCTCTCATTGCAGTTGGTGCTAATGGAGATCAGGAGCATATCGCAATGGGAATGATCTGGCCGAGGCCGACGCTCTTTCACTTTCTGTCCACGCGAGAGAATCTCACCGCCTTCGCGGACATTGCCGAGCGATGTACGGCCACAGAGACAGGAATCCACCTCCATCTCTATCAGGCCAGGCGCATCCTTCTGCAATGGTGCGACTATTTCTTCAACCCGTTTTAAATCGGCAAGGAGATTACGAAGGAACGGTAAGCGTTCGGCCAACTGCATCTTCTCAGGCGGCACAAACCATGTCATGGTGGCCTCCAAAAAAACCAGGAGAGAGCCATCATGAAAAAAACAGAGCCTCTGAATGCGAAAAAAAGTGAGTCTATTGGGAACAGATACTTTTCAGGTACTAAACAAGCGGTTTTCCTCAGATTGAGTTATGTTGCCAAACAGATTACATCAATACAGGTTCCAATACTTGAAATTCCTTTAAAACCTTATCAAGCTGTGTTCTTGGTATTTTGGGCATATTCCGTCTACCCAAAAGTATATCCAAGATCTGATTAGAATCTAATACTTAAGCATGATTATCCAAACCCGGAATATTTTCGGATCGGAAATGTTAAGGATACCGAAACGATTCGTAACCAGTTTTTATTTCAATGTCTTCCATACAAAGCTTGAATTAAGAATCAATATATTATAGAATATAGCAATAATTTCAGGAGGTGATTTATAATGGCTACATCCGTGGAAGAACTGGCAACAAAGGCCATGGCTTTACCTGGTGAAGCAAGGGCTCTACTAGCTGAGAGACTTGTTGAAAGTCTTAATGAGGAGTCAGTCAGTGAAATCTGGCTGATCGAAACAAAAAAGCGCCGTGATGAAGTGCGAAGTGGTCAAATTAAACCAATACCTGGTGTTAAGGTGATGGAAGAAGTTCGGAAGCTTATTGATGATAAATGAGATACTCATTCCATCCAGAAGCACGCACTGAATTCAAGGAAGCGACGATTTACTATTTTGAAAAAAGCCCCTCATTGGGAGTGGCGTTTTATTCCGAGGTAGAAAGCGCGATCGAAAAGATAGTCGAGAACCCGGATTTATATCGCGTGATTGATGAAGATGTGCGACGTTGCTTGACCAGGCGGTTCCCATACGCTGTTCTTTATACCATCGAAGACAATTATATTTTAATACTGGCAATTATGCATTGTAGCCGGGAACCATCGTACTGGAAACATAGGCTCCCTTAGAAATTCCACAAATGCGAACCTCTCTTTCGAGGGGACGCGGAACACATGGGTGTTTTTTCCCGAGCATCCCGACCGCACCGCTCAATTCAACGTTCACAATAATTATCCAAAGATAGAATATTCCCGGCTCGGAATTTTCAAAGATACCGTTTCAATTCGAAACTTGAATTGTCCGTAAATTTAGTGTGTCCTTCCTACCGCCAAGGTTGCATGAAAATTTATATTGGGGGCATGTCCATTATAAATATCCCCACCCTTTGATGACCAAGCACAATCGCGTTATCCGGGCGATGTTGTAATCGGCCAAGCTGATGCCGACATGGCAACCGTGGTGGGTTCCTCGTTCAGATCCATTTAAAGCTCAAGCGGCTTTTGTATTCAAAGGCTTTGTTGTTGGCTTCATGAA
>JAZBOS010000104.1 GCA_036351255.1 Bacteroides sp. | reverse complement strand
CACCGCTTTTCAGGGTAGCGGTTTTTTCCGTTTTATCAATGGCAGTCACTTCATCGACTATCGACTCTATCCCGGCTTTTTCCATCATATTGTCAACGGGCATGATATTCTGGTTGCTGTTTTCCAGGGTGCCAAAGATGTAGGGGATACCACAGGGTACCATCATATCCTTTAGCTTTTTCACCAGGATGAACTTTTTATCCGGCCAGGATGATTTTCCTGTCAGGGCAGCTACCATCCCAGCAGCACTGCCTCCAATAATCAATACATCGGTTTTTTTCATTTCAACTATTTTTTTAAAATTTAGGGTTAAAGCGTTAAAGAGTTGTTTATGATTTTTTCAGAAATCTCATCAAAAGCCTTGATTGCTCCCTGGTCACCCTGTGAAAAAACACTCAGTCCTTTTTCAGCAGCTTCGGCCACCTCCATAACCAGCGGGATTTGTCCAAGGAGGTGGGTGTTTAATTCCTGGGCCAGGTTTTTACCACCACCTTCTCCGAAAATGAAATATTTCTCATCGGGGTGCTTAGCGGGCGTAAACCAGGCCATGTTTTCGACCACTCCGAGGATTGGTACGCCAACGTCAGGGTTCGAGAACATAGAAGCCGCTTTGCGGGCGTCGTTCAGCGATATTTCCTGGGGCGTGGTGACAATAATCGCTCCCGTCAGCTCCATCTTCTGTACGGTGGTGATTTGAATGTCGCCGGTTCCGGGCGGAAAATCAATGATCATCACATCGATCTCATCCCAAAAGGTTTCCTCCAGCAACTGAGTAATGGCTTTTCCTGCCAGAGGGCCGCGCCAGATCAACGATTGACTCTTGGTGATAAAAAAGCCTATCGATATCACCTTGATCCCATACTTCTCAATAGGCAGCATCACCTGCTTCTGATCGCTGGTATTTACCCCGGGTTTTTCATTTTCTATCCCCATCATGCGGGGAATGGAAGGACCATATATGTCTGCATCCACCAGGGCCACGCGCAAGCCACTACGGGCAAACGCAACAGCAAGGTTTACTGCTACCGTGGATTTTCCTACACCACCTTTCCCTGAGGCTACCACGATGATGTTCTTTACCTTCTCCAGTTTTATTTTTTCAATCTCAGGTTTCATATAAATTTTATTTTTTCGGTTTTCAGGAAAAGAGTTTTTTGCAACTTTCATGTGGGATTCCTGCTACCAGCAGGTCATCGGTCAATCCCGCATATTTACGTGAGTCAGGACAGCCAAAGGAGATGCTTAAAACACGACTTTTTATCGTGTTAACAAAGACATTGCCGCATACTGACATGAAGATACAAGGCTTGATCACAGCAAATTCCTTTAGCTTTAAGGCGTAATCTTTCATTAATTCCATGGCTTGTGCCGGTTGAAGAAATACGATGTACATATCAGGCTGTATCTCTTTTTCCATTTGGCTGTCAATGCCCAGTAAAATGTTTTCAATGGGTTTCTCCAAACGTGGGATATCCTTGACTGCTTGCCAGATGAATTCCCGATCAATACCACTTTCCTGATGTATATTTTCAACGAGCGCTCTTTCATCCATAGTGAGTCCCATGCTTCGCTTCGATCCCATGCATCTTAAGTCAGCAGGCTTTATCAGTAATGGCCTGTCAAAAGCTTTATTGACTGCTTCACAAAATCTCAAGGGTTCATCATGAAACCGGATTGGTGTTTCACTTCCATGGTAATCCACTTTCAATCCAAGGCAAAGCCGTCCATATTTTTTCTTGAGTAAACTGATCATGCTCTTGAGCGGATGTTTCTAAGGAAAAAATTTTTCCCATTGAATGAAACTACTTTAATTCTACTCTCCTGGATCAGCCTGTCCACCAGTTCCGGGCTTGCCTTATTTTTCCTGAGCAGTTCAGCCATGGTATCCTCCCTAATGGGATGCACGGCAGAAATATTCAGAATATCCTCTTCGGCATTGCCTGTGAACCCGGTATCGGTTCCTTCAAATCCTAGCAGCAACTCGGTCTTTAGTCCCTGTTCACCATAAATCTGGTAGGCCTCGGTAATGACCTGCTCTGAGGGTGGATGAACTTTTGAATTTGCTGGGGGCCTGATGGGGATGGCAAGATAAGCCTTGAATGGATTCAGCCTGGCAATTCGGGCGGCTGTATGCCGGAGGACTTCGGGGGCATCATTGATTCCTTCAACAAGCATCGTTTCTGTTACAAGCTTGCCCTGATAAACTTTTGCAAAATCATCGAGCCCTTTTTGAAGGGGTTCCCACAGGAGATGCTTATGGGGATGATTGATGGATCTCCAAATGGTTTCGTCAGCACTGTCATTTTTCAGTGACACCCAATCAGCCTCACATAGCTCATCAATCACTTTCTTGTCTGATAAAAGGGAAGCATTGGTGATTACTGCTACCGGGATACCCAGGCTTTTTAACAGCCTGATGCTCTCACCCAAATGAATGTCAAGGCTTGGCTCTCCGTTGGGAACAAAGGAGAGATAATCAGGAAAATCTTCCTGGCGAATTTTCTCCAGGTGTTTTTTTACCTCATCAAAAATAAATCGAGGGGAATAAAATGCTGCCCGTTCAATGGTATGATTACGGGTGGATCCAACCTGACAATAAACACAAGCGTAGGTGCAGGTTTTTGGCATAGGGACATTATTGATTCCCAGGCTTTTGCCTAAGCGGCGCGATGGTATGGGGCCAAAAATGATCATGACTTACCGTGTAATATTCCTTTCCAGGTTTCCCTAAGTATTTGACTGGTCTCAGAATCCGGAGCCCACTCTGATATGCTCTTGCAGTTCACCATGGCTTCAACCACTTCAGGGTTAAAGGGGATGCGCGCCACTACGGCCAGCCCGCGTTCCCTGCACCAGGTTTCAATTGTGTCGCTCATCGCTTCATCCAGATCAGCTTTGTTGATGATGACCCTGGTTTGTATGCCGAAGCTTCCGGAGACATCCGCAGCTCTTTCCAGGTCGTGCAAACCCGAAAGGCTTGGCTCGGTGACGATAACCACCTGGTCAACGCCCGTAATGGAGGAAATGACCGGGCAACCTATTCCGGGAGGGCCGTCAATGATAATGGTTTCCATCCCAAACGCCTTCGATTGTTTGCGTGCTTTTTCCCTTACCAGGTTCACCAGCTTTCCCGAGTTTTCTTCTCCCGGTGCCAGGCGACCATATACCATTCGACCGTTGCGAAAACTTCCCGTATACAAGCGGCTATCATCATTATCGACCATGTGGATGGCACCGTGGGGGCAAATACGTTTACACAGGTGGCAACCATCGCAAGCGGTTTCCGATATGATGACCCCTTCCGGAGAAAAGGAAATGGCCTCAAATGCACAATAGGAAATACAAATTCCACAGTTGGTACACAACTCCCTGTCAATGACGGCCTTTTCTCCGCCAACAAACGACTCCTCTTCCTCGTGTTCGGGATCAAACAGAATATACAGATTGGCAGCGTCCACATCGCAGTCGGTCAGCACCACGGGTTCAGCAAGCGTAGCAAAAGCTGCGCTGATGCTCGACTTTCCTGTGCCTCCCTTACCGCTTATGATGGCTATTTCCATTTTCCAGAATGATTTTTTCAAACAAGTTAAGGAAACGCGTTTCCCAAGCGGGATCCAGATCCTTCAATTTTCTGCCCTGGGCATAAGTATGAGCAATGTTGCGTTCAAAGGGAATCTCCATCAGCAGGGGGATGTCCTCCTGCTCCAGAAAATCATAAAGGGCATGATTCCCCAGTCCTGTCCGGTTAACAATGACGCCACAGGGTTTTTTCATGCGTTTCAGCGTTTCAACCGACTGTCTGAGGTCGCTCAGTCCAAAGGGGGTAGGCTCAGTGACAAGCACCACGAAATCTGCCCTGTCGACAGTCTGAATGAAAGGACAGGAAGTGCCGGGAGGAGCATCCATGATGACCGTTTGTCCGTTGCCTGCTTCTTTGATGCCAGCCTTAATGACCGCTACAGGTGAAAAGACACCTGTCTTCATACAACTCTCCACCAAGCTTTGGCTTCCCTCAAGAGCATATCGCCTGACCTCTCCCAGGGGCATGGGTTTCTCTGTGATGGCGCCAAATTTACAGGCTACCGTGCAGGCCCCGCATCCGTGGCAGAGGTCTTCAATCACCTTGATGACCCTGGCCGGAGGGAGGATGAAAATGGCATTGTAATGACAGTATTCGTAGCATTTCCCGCAATAGGTGCAAAGGTTTTCATCGATAACGGGCACCTGTTGGGTCACCGCAAAAGATTTTTCCAGCTTCCCTTCAAAAAACAACTTGGCATTGGGAGCTTCCGCATCACAGTCCACCAGGCTGGTCTTGATATCATTGCTGATCAGCGTATGAAAAAGATTGGTGGCCACCAGGGTCTTCCCGGTGCCTCCCTTTCCACTGGCAATGGCAATCTTCAAGGGTTTATGATCAGTCATATGCAAACCTGGTCTTCTCGTCGGCAAGGGTGGGCTTGATGGCCTCCTGCCAAAACGGGGTGTTCCAGGTGTTCAGGTTTTTGTGGGTAATAAAATATTTCTGGGGAATGGGGTGGGTGCCATAGATTACTTTCATGCCATACTTATCCCGGATAAATTGCTCGAAATGCTCCATGTAAGGGCAGGGGGGGTAGCCTACCAGAAGACCCGTGGCAAAATGTACGTGGGTCACCCCGTTCTTTTTCATCTCTTCAGGCGCATATTCAATGTTTCCGCCCGGGCAGCCATCGCAGGTGGTATAGGCTGCAATTTCAGCCTCCTGCCCGGCATACCTGCTAAAGGCGCCCTCACGGTTTCTGAATGACCTGAAACACTTGCCCCCGGCACAAGTCCTGTACCTGTCGCAAATAATGATTCCAACCCTGATCTTTTCCATCATACAATGTTTTTTTGGTTAGCCAGATAATTTTATCAATGCCTGCAACCGTGGCCACTCCCATGCTGATGGCCATCGTGGTCGCAATAGTTGGCCTGCAGGCTCAGGTTACCGGCCAGAAAATCACTGACCAATTCAGAAGGATTTTTTACCGGTGCTCCGGCAAATACATTGATGTTTTGCTGGTTAAACAATTCAATGGCTTTCTGACCCATTCCGCCGGCAATCACGTCGGTAACACCAAACCCGGCCACCCACCTGGGATACAGTCCCGGAACGTGTTCGGGAGGGGTCATGGCCCTGATGTTTTTAATGGCATTGTTTTCCACCTCTACGATGGCAAACTGCTCACAATGGCCGAAGTGGGGGCAGAGTACCCCGTTTTCTATGGGAATGGCAATACATTTATTCATAAAATGATTTTTGAAAAAAGTGAATGTTTTTGACTTATTTGGTGTGTTTTAAAGTCATTAGTGATGACTGGTTTTCAATGAGTTTTTCCCTGGTCAGGCAGAAAAAGCTGCCTGACAAAAACGTTAAAAACAATGAGGGGAGTACAGGATTGCCTCCCCTCACCTTTGATCAACCTCCTCTGAAACGGTTTTGCAATCCCAAACCACGTCCCCGTCCACCTCTTCCGCGGCCAAAGCCCATTCCCCTGCCGGGGTATAAGGGTTCAGCCGTTTGACCGGAAGCGGGAGGCTGATTCTGCGGGCCTGCCCCGTAATTGGTGCAGCGCCCTAACCTGCGGCCACTCATAGGACCTTGTCCTACGGGACCTGTCTGATCAAAACCAGGCATATTGTCCTCCTTTCTATTCAGGTTAAGATTCTTTTTTCCCACTCTGAAGCCGTTTACCCTGGCCTTCTCCTCCACCGGCCTTGCGGCGCTTCCCCATGCCTTTTCCAAGGTGTCCTTGCTGATCTTCAGTGTCGGCATCTTTGCATTTCCCGAGCCTGCGGCCCGTGCCGGGACCTTTGCCTTCAGGGCCCGTTCCATTCATCCTTGGCATTTTCTTTGTTTTTTAATGGTTCAACATTTCCATAATGTCCATAATACGCTTGTCGGATTCCTTCACCACGATCATTTGTATTTTCAGACTGTCGAGCAGGGGTTTGATCTTCATGCCAAACTCGCCCGATACGATTTTTTTTACCTCATAAGAGGCCACTTGCTGCACAGCTTTGGGACCAGCGCCATCCTCTGCATCTCTTGCTGGATTGGGAACAAACGCTATGGCTTTGCTTTCGGTGTCGTAAATGGCAAAATAGGCACAACGCCCAAAACGGGGATCTACGCTGGAGTCTGTCGAGTTTCCAGTGCTGGTAATAGCTACTTTCATTGTTTGGTTTTTAGTGGGTTTCTTCCGCCCCGGTGCCTTCCTGGCTGAAAGCCGGGGCCTGATTTACGTGTCATTAGAATTTGGCAATCGGGACAAACCTGATGGCTGCAGGGTATCCCGGACTGATGTGGCAATGTATAGCCACATTGCGGACAAATACAGACATCCTGGCCTGCTTCCTCCTGGTCTTTTGGCTCAAAGCCTCCGGGGTCTCCTTCAAGGCTGGTAATCTTTTCCCTGTTCCCGCACAGGGGGCAGGCTTCCACTTTTTGGTCTTTCTCGGGGTTGTTGAAGTAGCATTTACAATGCCCGCAATGAAACCAGTCGGAATCGAAATATACCTTCCCGCCTTCAATGGCGATTTGCCTTACTTCAACAAAAGCCGTCGCGATCTTCTGGCGGGCGGTCGAATAGATCCGGGTAAAGGTCGGCCGCGAAACCCCCATGATGACCGATGCCTCGTGATGGTTGTACAGGTCGTAATCACAAAGACGCAAAGCCTCATATTCTTCTAAATGAAGCATTACAGGATCGGATTTACCTTTACCAGTATCCGGCCCGTAAGGTTTGAACCCTTTTACAAGCGGAGGATTGATGACTTTTCTAAGCCTTTTTGATCTTGGTGACATATTATGAACTTTTGTTCGGTACAAAGATAATGAACCATGGTTCATTATCCAAATCTTTTTTTTAAAAAAATATGCATTAAAAATGAAAGCCTGAAAGATGGTTTTACCCTTTCTTTTTAGCCATATTTTTTCTATACGATCGGGCTCTGAGTTAGTATTTCGCTCATAGTTAATACGGAGTTTATTCGGTTTAAACCGAATAAACTCCGTATTAACTCCGTATTAACTATGAATCTGGAGGGTCAGAGCAGAGAGAAATAAACGAATTAAGATGTTGTCAGTCAGTTAAATAACCTGATTCCGGTAAGCATAGCTGCTTAGGCTAAAATGAGAAAATCAGGTTGAAGCTGCCAGTGAAATGGCAGCCGGAAGGATGTCATTGTTTTTGGTGGATTTTCGGAGTGTAAGCCTATTTCTAGGGTCTTTCGCTTACCAGCTTCAGTTCCTGGTTCATCAGTTCAAAGCCTTCCCGGGTCTTTTCCAGCATTTTTTTCATTAAGGGAACCGTTATGCCACTGAATTTCTCTCCGTGGATAAAGTCGGTGGTTCCCCTTTCATTTGGTTGAAGGATAAAGAAATGTTCACCCTGGAACATAAAACTGGCAATCATCTTGCCTGACCATCGCAGTTCCTTGTTCTGTGTAAGGGTCAATACCCTGGGCTTAAACCGCATCGCTTTGGCTTCGGGGGGATGAATGGTCACGTCAAGTTTTTCGCCAGGTTTTTTTTCACCTTTAATGGACGTGATAAATGGATTCCAGGCGGAATAGCCCTCAAAATCCATCAGGATATTCCATATCTTTTCCGGTGCGGCTTTAATGCTGATTTGTGTTCTGATCTCTTTCATTGTATAGATGGTTTGTAATCGCTGAAATAAAGTTAATGATTTTCTGGCAAAGGGGCCAGGGGGCGAAATGGGGAGCAGGGTCATTATTTTTTTACCAAACCCGCATTTCATCTCTTGCCCGGGAAGGAGTTACCATTTTATTTGTACCCTGAGGGGCTGGTCCATCCCGGTAAAAAAGTTGGTCACTAAAAAAGGCAGAGCCTCGTTTTGCGAAACCTTTGGAATGGGTAAAACCATAGCACTGAGGGGTTCCAGGCGGAATGGCCTTCCTGCTTCATTTTGCAGAACGATTGGAATGTCGGTCAGGTTGGTGAGTGTAAGGCTGGCCGACCCGTCGGCTTTTATGTTAAAGGGTTTGCCGATGCTAATGGCTGCGTGGAACATTCTCTCGAGCCACACCTGGGGGCCGGCGAGTTTGCCTGCAAAGAAGGCAACGGTTTGCCTGTCCAGCAGGGCTTCCTTCATGGCTTCTTCGGTCTTTTCGCGTGCGATGACCAGGGTCATAGGCCGAAAATAATCGCTGTAGCCGGGCATATAAGGCACCGGCTCGTGGATGTCGCTGTTGGCCATAAATGCCAGTCCTTTTTCCCTGGCCCAGTCAAAGGCTAAAGGGTACCATTCGTCGAAATTGTAAACCTCGATGCCGTGAATCAGGCCCTGGCGGAGCAGCTCTTCGTGCTCGTCCCACCACAGGCAGGTATCGGGCTGTTGGGCCTGCCAGCCGGGGTGGTTCCAGAAGATGAAAGCGCCCTGGTCGAGGGCGGCTTGCAGGGCATCGCGATAATGCTCTTGGTCCAGCGCATCGATGTCCTTAACAAACAAGGCGTTGAGGTGCCCTGGAGGCATGATGCGGGTGATCTCGGCGGCCTTCACCAGGATGATGCCGTGTTTTTGGGCTTCGGGCAGGGCAATGTCGTGCACCTGGTTCAGGCTTCCCTCCAGATAAGCTTTTTTGGGCCGGTATTCGATGTGGTCGGAAATGGCAATGGCATCGAGTCCGTCGCGCCAGGCCTCCTGCACCCGAACTACAGGCCAAACGGAGCCATCAGAGAACACGGTATGCAGGTGAAAATCGCCTTTGATGATCTCATAACCTTCCAGTTGTGGCATGCGGATCTCGCGACGGGGCTGGGCCGGGAAAACATCGGGCTCTTTGACCACGCTGTGGTTCTGGGCAAAAAGGAGGTTCAGAAAGAAAAAGGCTCCAAGGGTGGTAATGATTCTTTTCATGCGTATAAGGTTTTTTTTAAAAATCTGTAATCGACAATTAATCAATGTACAGGTCACTGCTTATTTGTCTGAGCTTTCCCCTCCTGAATTGAAAAATGAAGGAAGATGCTGCCTCCGGTGTCCCTATTTTAATGGAATTGGGAAGCTCGTGGCTGATGCTGAACTTGGTTTGAAAATCAGCCTTTGACATTCCGGGGCGAATATTCTCAAACAATGCAATCCGGCTGTCGGTTAATTCAACCATAAAAAGAATATCTGTGTGCCGGGCCTGGTAAAATTTAATGATATTACTTCCTGAGGTATATGAAAGGATGGTATCGGTAATATGAATATTGTGAATGTTTTGTGTGGGTTGAAGCTCTTTGCTGAGCCAGCTGGCATATTTGTTCTCTATCTCATTGATGGTGAAAGTGTTGTAAACGATTTCCAGAAAATCCTTGCAATGATAATAAGGGTTTTCCGAAGGGCTGGGGGAAACCAGGGTAGCATTAAAAATGGTGTTGGGGGAGGTTTCAGATGAACTGGATGCCATTTTGGTGGATTTACATCCAAACAACAAAAGGAAAGGAAGAATCAGGAGTAGATGTTTTTTCATAAGATAGATTTTTCCCTGTTCAGTCATGTCAGAAAAGTCTAATGCTAAACCGACCAGCTTTGGGGGAGGGGGATAAACTCCTTGGCGGGAAGTATATAATGGACCATCTTTTCAATGTAGGGCAATAGCAGGCTTCCCTCACGTGCCTTTTCAGACAGCAGTTCGATGTGTGGGTTCAGGTAGTTGACAAAGATCATCAGGATGCTCAGGATAAAGGCAAACTTGATTATTCCGAACACCAATCCACCCAAACGATTTAAGAGATTCAGGTGTATGGCCTTAAAGACGTTTTCAAGGACCTTGGCCAAAAACTTAAGCAGTATTACAACCAGTATGAAAGCGACCACAAAGGCAAAAAATTTGAAGGGGATGGGGTTCCAGTCTACCATACCTGCAAGGATTCGGCCAGCCACGTCGGCAGCAATGAGGGCAACGAAAATGCCTCCAATCAGTCCAGCCAGGGTGGCGACTTCCATCAGGAACCCATGGCTGAAGCCGCGGATGGCGCCCCAGAGGAGGGGAATGGCAATGATAAGGTCAATGTAGTTCATAGGCATCAGGTGTTTCCCAGTTCAACAATGGCGTCAAATTCTTCGCGGGCCAGCGGCATGACTGAAAGCCGCGACTGGCGGACCAGGGCAATGTTCTCAAGGCGCTCATCCTTTTTGATGGCTTCCAGGGTGACGGGTTTCTTCAAGGCCTCTACCGGTACCACATCAACGACAACCCAGCGGTCGTCATCGGTGGTCGGGTCGGGATAATGCTCCTTTACGACCTTGCAAATGCCCATTACCTGTTTCTCATTGACGCTGTGATAAAAAAGAACAAGGTCTCCCTTTTTCATCTCCTTCAGGTTGTTGCGGGCCTGGTAGTTGCGTACGCCATCCCACATGGTCTTTTTCTCTTTCTCCAGCCTTTGCCAGGAATAAGCGCCGGGCTCGGATTTTGCAAGCCAGTAGTTCATGTCAGTACAAGATTTTAAAAGTCAGTTCTTTCAGTAATTCACCCTGATCCGCCGATTTATTGCCAACCCCCTTCAATTTCATGTCGCTTTCGCGCAGGTATGAAAAGATGCGTTCAATACGTTCAGGCGGAAAGTTTTTTGCGGCTTTATGATAGCCTTTCATCAGGAAGGGATTGACCCCGATAGCGGATGCCAGTCCCTTTTCGCTCTTGTCAGCTGAATTATGGTAAAGCATAAGCTTTTGAAAAAACAGGTAGAGCATACTCAGGGTGAGTACCATCGGGTTGCTTTTCGGGTTTTCGCCAAAATACTTCACAATACGGTAGGCCTTGGTGTGGTTCAGGTCGCCGAGGGCCTCCTGCAACTCAAAGATGTTGAAGTCTTTGCTGATACCGATATTTTCCTCAATGCTGGCAGGGGTGATCTCAGACCCCTTGGGCAAACTGATAAACAGCTTCTGGATCTCATTGGTGACTTTGGCCAGATCGGTACCCAGGTGGTCGGCCAGCATATGCGTGGCTTTGTTTTCAATATAATATCCCTTTCGCCTGACATAATCGGATATCCACGCGGGCAACTGGTTATCGTAAATGCGTTTTCCCTCGAATAATAAGCCATGCTGTAAAATAGTTTTTGCGATTTTCCGTCTCCGGTCAAGGGTCTTGTATTTATAGCAGAACACCAGGATGGTCGACTCAAGAGGCTTTTCGAGGTATTTCAGCAGGGCTTCATTTTCAGCATTCACCGTTTTCTGGCCTTCCCTGGGCTCCACGTTTCGCAGGGTCTGGGCCTCCCTGACAATGACCAGGTGGTGGCTGGCCATCATCGGGTAACGTTTGGCAACGCTCAGCACGGTGGGGATATCCGTATCCCGGCCATAGAGAATGCTCAGGTTGAACTCCTTTTCCATTTCATTGAGGACCTGCTCTTCGAGATAATCGGCGATCACATCAATGAAGAAAGGTTCTTCCCCACTCAGGAAGTAAACAGGGTAATACACCTTGTTTTTGATGTCTTTCAGGATCTGTTCGAAACTCAGATTGGCCATATCGGGCTTGCCTTCAATGCTTTATTCGTCGTAATGAAATTTAAGGTGCTTCACGGTCAGGCCGTGGTTGATAAGTTCTTTCAGGGAATCCACACCGATCTCCAGGTGTTTGTGCACGAATTTCTGAGAAACCACCTTGTCACTTTCCTCGGTTTTGATGCCTGCAGAGATCATAGGCTGGTCGGATACCAGCAACAGGGCTCCTGAAGGAATGCCGTTAAAGAATCCCACCGAGAAAATCGTGGCAGTTTCCATATCGACCCCCATCACCCTGATCTTCCGGAGGTATTCTTTAAATGCTTCATCGTGTTCCCAAACCCTCCGGTTGGTGGTGTAGATGGTGCCGGTCCAGTAGTCGAGGTTATGGTTGCGGATGTTTGTTGATACGGCTTTCTGGAGGTTAAAGGCCGGCAGGGCAGGCACTTCAGGGGGGAAGTAGTCGTTGGAGGTCCCCTCGCCCCGGATGGCAGCAATGGGCAGGATCAGGTCGCCCAGACTATTGATCTTTTTCAGGCCCCCGCATTTGCCCAGAAACAGCACAGCCTTTGGTTTAACGCTGCTTAGCAGGTCCATGATAGTGGCCGCATTGGCACTGCCCATGCCAAAGTTGATCATGCTGATTTTTTCGTGCGTGGCACTGGGCATGGCCCGGTTAAGCCCTTTGATGGGCGCATTGAACCACTCAGAAAACATCTGCAGGTACTGGTTGAAATTGGTCAGCAGGATGTATTTGCCCATCTCCTCGACGTGGGTGCCGGTGTAACGGAACAGCCAGTTCTCCACGATCTCTTCCCTGGTCTTCATATTGAATGAGTTAGTTGCGAAACATTATTTGACAAAAATAAGGAAAGCTTTACGAAATTAGTAATTTTGGCAACGCGCACATCGAATATCTATGCAAACCTTGAATTTACCGGCATTTCCGTTCCGTATCAGGGAAGATGGTGGTAAACGTGAAATCTTTGACGTTTTCCGCAAGCGATATGTCACCCTGACGCCGGAAGAATGGGTCAGGCAGCATTTCCTGTCGTGGCTGCATTTGCATAAGCACTATCCCCTGGGGCTGATTGCCGTGGAGATTTCGCTGAAATACCACCAGCTTCAGAAGCGCGCTGATGCCATCATCTACGGAAAGGAAGGCCTGCCCCTGATGATGATTGAGTGCAAGGCCCCTTCGGTCAGGCTGACCCAGGATGTCTTTGACCAGATTGCCCGCTACAACTTCAATTTTGGGGTGAAATATCTTGTTGTGACCAATGGTTTGGTGCATTATTGCTGCCGGAAAGAAGGGGAAGGAAATGAATGGGCTTTTCTGGAAGAGGTGCCTGACTTTGAATCCCTTGCAGGATAAAAATTTCTTGAAGAATGCTCAGAATATCAGCCAGCCCATTTTATCAGAAAGCATCAACAGCAGGTAGGAGGCCATAAAAGCGAATGCGGGGGCCAGGAGCCAAACTGTCCAGAACTTTTGCAGGGTGCGGTGAAAAATGGTTCTTTGCCAGCCTTCCCGGTGAATGCTCAGGGCCATGATGGCAAAGGCGTTTAGCTGCACCAGCGAGGTGGGGATACCCTTGGTTATCGATACCAGCAACAGGAGGGAGGCGGTGACAAAGGAAATAGCGATGGCGCCGTTTCTTCCAAAAGAGGTAATGCCTTTCCCGGTGGTTTTAACGATCCTGAATCCCAGCAGGGAGCTTCCGATGGCAAAGCAGGGTGCAATGAGCAGGGTTGTGAGGATGGCAATGACGAGGAAACTTTTTTCATCGGCAGGGTCTATGCCCAATTCATTGGTTACCATTCCCGCCAGGGGACCCGAAGCATTGGCCACATTGTTTGCCCCGATGGCGAATGCCACGTAACAGGCAGAAAACAATACAAGGAATCGGCTGACCTTCGGATTTACCAGCCTTTGTTTTAGAAAAGGCCAGCGCCGGGTTGCATAGTCATAAAGGGCGCAAATGGCCAGCATCATCAAAAACCCTATCAAGGGCAGCAGGAACCAGATGGGGATGATCTCGACAAACAGTTTTCGGGTGTTGAAATCCTTGAGGTAAAGGGCGGCGCCTGCCAGGGAAAATACAGCAGACTGGCTGGTAGACTGGGGTACTGAAAGGAGGTTGGCAAAGAAAAGGGATAATGACACAGAGAGCAGGACGATGGTGGTCACCACCAGCGTCATTTCATCGGGATCAAGCATTTCGCGCCCCATTGTAATGGAGACTTTTTTGCCTGCCACAAGGGCGCCAATAAAGACAAAGATCCCGAATAGGCCGGGGATGGAAAATCGCCTGATGATGTTTGCGCCATATGCGGCGGAGAAACTGGGGGCAGTGCCGCTGCCTCCCATGTTTATGGCCAGAAACATGGCCACCAGAAAGGGGATCAGCAAGTGGCTGAAAAAGGGTGATATCATAACCCTGGTTTGATTTCGGGAGCAAATTTAGAAAATAAGCCTGCAAACAAATAAGTTTGAGGATAAAATTTGCCGTATTATCCTCTTTTGATTAATTTTATCCCATTAAAAAAGTACGGATGTCGGGAAAAATTAAGTCATTTTTGATATGCTTCCTGTTGGCAGGATGGTTCCTCCCGGCCTGGTCAGGACCTCCTTCAATCCTTATCGAAAAAAGGGATAGAGCAGAAGGAGATTATCTTGAGGGACAAATGATCTTTAAGATTAAACCTGAGCTTGCGGCAGTTGCCAAGACTCATCAGATCGACCACCCCCTTTTCAAAAGCTGGGCCACCCGTTACCAGGCCACCGGGCTTAAAAAGATTTTCCCAACACATCAGCCTCCCGCGCAAAAATACAATCAGCGGGGTGAGCCTCTGACCGACCTCTCGCGGATTTATCATCTTGAGCTTGGTGATGGCCAAGGTCTTTGGGAGGCCATTGACGCCTTGTATGCCACGGGCCTGGTGGAATATGCCGAGCCAAAGGTGCTTCCCAGCCTGCTTTACGTTCCCGATGATCCCATGATTGGCTCGCAATACAGTTTGGAGCGCATTAAGGCTTTTGATGCCTGGGATATTTCGAAAGGCGACACTACGGTGGTCATCGCCATTGTCGATACGGGTAACGACCGCTTTCACCCCGACCTGATCAACGCCATTGCCTATAATTACAATGATACCATCAATGGTGAGGATAGCGATAACGATGGTTTTGTGGATAACTTTTACGGATGGGACCTGGCATTAAACAACAACGATCCGCAATATTCTTACAGCGGTCATGGGGTGCACGTGGCAGGCATTGCCGCGGCCTCGGCCGATAATGGCACAGGGATTGCCGGTACAGGATATCATTCACGGTTTATGACCGTTAAGATAGATGACGAGTTGGGTCGCCTCATCATGTCGTACGAAGGAATCGTTTACGCGGCCGATCGTGGGGCTTCGGTGATCAATTGCTCCTGGGGTGGGACTTCAGGAGCTGGTCAATACGGTCAGGATATCGTGAATTATGCCACCTTTAACCGGGATGCACTCGTGGTGGCTGCGGCCGGGAACGATAATAACCAGATTCCCTTTTACCCTGCAACCTATGAAAATGTGCTGAGTGTGGCAGCCACCAACAGCAGTGACCTCAAGTGGAGTGGCTCTTCCTACAATGTCTTTGTAGATCTTTCCGCGCCCGGAGCGACCATTCTGTCAACCTTTGTCAATGCCACCTACATTACTTCCAGCGGAACCTCCATGGCTACACCAGCGGTTGCGGGAGCTGCTGCCATTCTCAGGCATCATTTCCCGGATTACAGTGCCCGCCAAATTGGGGCACAGTTAAAGGTCACCGCCGATAACATAGATACCCTTGCGGGAAATGAATCCTATGCGGGGTTGTTGGGAAGAGGGCGCCTCAATATGTACCGGGCGCTTACCGAAACCGGCCATTCTTATGTTGAACTGCTTGGTCCACTGCAGGATCCTGAAAGTTATGGTGAATACCAGGGTGGACAGAATGCAACCCTTGCTTCCCGCTTTGAAAACCTCTTGGCTCCCTCTGGTAATATCAGTGCCCGCCTGACCTCCCTTTCCAATTGGGTGGTGGTTCAGAACCCCGAGATCAGCCTTGGAGCCATGGAGACGGGCGAAATCATTGCCAATGAGGCCGAGCCTTTTTTACTCCAGCTCCAGTTGGGGATGCCATTGAACCAAAGGGTGTTTTTTATGGTCGAATTTTTCAATGCGGAAGGGGATTATGCCGGGCGCCAGTTTTTCAGCCTGCTTTTTAATGTTGATTTTATTAACCTGCGCGTCAACCAATTGAGTACCACCATTACATCCCGTGGAACCCTGGGGTTCAACTATCCCAGTTACAGCCAGGGACTTGGCTTTGTGTATCGCAACGGGCTCAATAGGATCAGGGCTGCAGGATTTATGGCCGGCCTTAATACCAATAAAGTTGTCGATAACCTTTATGGGGCCGCCTCGGGTACCTTCAACCAGTTTCTGGTCACGGTGCAAGCGGCGGAGCTTTTGGAGGATCCCCAGGAAGCGGATGTGGAAGTGGAAGGTAGCTTTAACGATAGTGATGGCGGCCTGAGCACCATTGGCCTCGATGTAAATTACCATTTACTTGCCTGGCAAGAAGCCCCCAGGGACAAGTTCCTGATTATTGAATACCAGTTGATCAATCAAAGTGGCCAGGACTTATCTAATTTTTATGCAGGGTTTTTTGCCAACTGGCTAAACAATGACCCTAAAAACCACAGGGCTGCCTTTGACCCAGTCAACCGGATGGGTTACGCTTTCTCGGCCGAGGGGGGGCATTATTCCGGGGTCAGCCTGCTCACTGAAGGGGAAATGAGGCATTATGCCTTCGACAACAAGGGTGCCAATGGGAGCATCAACCTCAGTGATGGCTTTACTAATTTTGAAAAATATAATGCCTTGCGCACCAACAGGAATACGGCAGGAATTTTTGATACCGACAACGAGGTTTCCACGCTGGTATCGAGCGGGCCGCATTATCTGTCTGCAGGTGATACCCTGCTGGTTGCCTTTGCCATTTTGGCTGGCGACCACCTGATGGATTTACAGGCCAGTGCCGAGGCCGCCTACGACAGATACCACGGGCTTGACCAGGTAGGAATTCCATCTCCTCTTGTAAGCAATTCGACACAGCAGATCAGACGGGTCTACCCCAATCCCTTTAGGGAAGGCTTTACAATGGAATTGCTTTCTGACTTTTCTGGTGAAGCCGGTGTGTCCCTTTCAACGCTGGAAGGGCGTAAGGTCTGGCAAAAAAAGATCCACACGGAAGCCGGGCGCTTGCAGGAATTTCGTTTTCATTTGTCTTCCCTTGAGCCCGGCAGCTATGTGCTTCAATTGGAAAACAAATTGCAAAAAGAACAATTGATTCTGATGAGGCTCGAATAAACCATCCCTCCAACGGCTCGATTATGAGGAAATTTCAGTTTGATGCCTGGGCCATTTTCATTGCAGTCATCTTTATTGTCGCCATCCTTTGGGGGTTACTTCTGCATTTTGAGCGTCGCAGCGAGATCAGCAACCTGGATCCTTTTGCACTGATTCCTTCCGATGCCTGGCTGGTCGTTGATGTGAGGGAAACAAATGAAATCGCTTCTTTTTTTCTTTCCGATTCTCTGGCCTGGAATGAATTAAAGTCATTGCAGGAGGTGTACTGGTTCAGTGAAAAACTTAGCATGCTGGATTCATTGATTTCAATAAGTCCTGATCTTGAGGTTGCTTTTAAGAAAGCCCGTGTGTTGGTATCTGTCCACACCACCATGCGCGGAGAAATGCCGGTTTTGTTGCAGGTAAGGTTTAACCCGGATGTTCGCCTCAGGCCTTTTCAGCGAATGATTGAGGGCAGGTGGGAACAAGGCTCCGGACAAAAAGCATCTGATTTTCTTGGGGTTTCCGTATTTCTTTTGGACCAAGAGGATGAGAAGCCTGTTTATGCTACATTTTATAAAGGTTCTTTATTGCTTAGCCCGGGAAAAAGACTCATTGAACATGCTATTACACAGGATATCTCGGGCAGCGCACTGGTGACATCGTCTGACCTGGAGCATATCCGTGAGGTGTCAGGAAAGCGGGCAAACAATGTTTTCTTTGATGGTCATCGCCTGTGTGAAGTATTTGAGTTGTTCCTGACCCTCGATTCTCCTTCCCTGATGCCCTGCGAGGCTTTTTCTGGCTGGATGGGATGGGATTTGGTCCTGTTGGGCGAGGAGATCCGTCTTACAGGCTTTGCCCGCAATGGCAAAGACCAAAACGGCTTCCTGGAACACCTCCAGGGACAAACTCCTTCTGATCCCTTTTTGCTGCAATACATCCCTTCGGCCACTGCGGGTTTTGCCATCCTGAACCAGGGAAAACCGAAAGCCCTGGCTGACTCATTAAGGGCTATCCATTCCATGCCGAACGGGCAAGAACCAATGGATTCTGCAATGTTCGCCAGGCTTTTTCCCTTTCTGGGCCGATCGATGGCTTCCGTTATGCTTTACGCACCCGGAATGAAGCCTGAGGAAAGCTGTCTTTCGCTGGTTCAGGTGAACGAGCCGCAGAGGCTCTGGGATAGCCTTAGCGACCTTCAATTATGGGGAGGGAAGGATGCAACACTTGTTCCTGCAGATACGGTTTTTGACCAGGTGATCTGGCAGTTTAGTCACCTTGGTCTGATTCAATCCCTGACCCGGGGTCTGTTGCCTGCCGAAAGACCCTTTGTTGCCTTGCGCGATTCAGTTCTGCTGGCAGGGACAAGTTCGAATGCCGTCAAACAAGCCCTGATGCAAATCCATTACGGGCAGGTGATCGGGAAGGAACCCCGTTTGTCAGAAGATTTCATTTTTCAGCAGCCAGCATCCAATGTGCTGTATATGGTCAATGTCCCTTATCTGGCAGGCATGCTGAAAGCGGATTGGCAGACAGGGGTGAGTCGGTTGCTTGCTCAGATCGGAGGCGGAGCATTCCCGCTTGATCGACTGACTGCCCAGTTTGCTTCACACCGGGATGGTTTGTTTTTCTCCAATGTTTCCCTGCACAGCCATTCTGCAGGGCTGAACACGCTTCACCGTCACCTGTGGGAGCTTAAGCTCGATACGGTAGCCCATACTTCCCCCTTCAGCGTTAAGAATCACGTGGACGGGTCAAAAGAAATAATTATCCAGGATATGGATGGGAACTTATACCTGGTGGATCGTTTCGGACAAGCTTTGTGGAAGAAGCCAATCAACGGACTTGCGAGTTCTTCCATATACCAGGTGGACCGTTATAAAAACGGGCGCTTACAATACTTGTTCAGCACACCAAGCCATATACACCTGATTGACCGCAATGGAAAGGATGTCGAGGGATATCCCAGGCGCCTTCCAGTTAAAGCTACTTGGGGCATTACCGTTCTGGATTATGATGGCGACAGAAATTACCGCATCCTGTTTACTGGAGACGATCTTAGGGTATATAACCTGGACATTGATGGCAGGCGGTTGAGCGGTTGGTCCCTTCCTAAACTGAAAGAACCTGCAGGCGCCCCGCTTCAATACCTGAAACTGGGTAGTCGCGATTACCTTTTGGTATTGGACGAAGCGGGCAAAGCCTATTTCTTTGACCGCCGTGGTAAGGTCCGGTTAAATGTTCCCCAGGCTTTTCGCCTGGTGCCCCAAAATCCCATTTTTACTTTGCAGAGGGATAATGAAAATCGTTTTGTTGCGCTTGGAATAGAAGGGAATGTGCTCCAAATGGACGAGAAAGGAGAGTTGGAGGCTTTTGCGCTCGACAGCCTTCAGGGTGGGGCAGGATTTCTATTTCTGGATCGCGGAAGCGGGGAGCCCCCAGCCTATATCTTTACTTACGACAACAAGCTGCTGGCTTTTGACCGGCTGGGAACCCCTTTGTTCTCTCAGGAGCTTTCAGGCGGGGCTTCCTTGCCTTTAAAGGTTATCAGGGCAAGGGAGGAGGATTATATTGGCCTGACAACTACTGAACAAGGACAATTGTACCTTTTTGACAGGGAGGGTGAGCTGGTAGCCCCTTTCCCGATCCGTGGAGAAAAGGGATTTTTTCTAGAATCCCTTCTGCAGGATCAGTCCTGGAACTTGGTTACCGTGGAGGGTGACCGTCTGATGGTCTACCTGCTCTCAGGCTTCGGAGGGAATTAAGGGCTTATTGTCAAACTGTTGGTATCTATTGACCTGCAAACTGCAATTTTTTTATACTTTCGCGAATGGAAAGGATATCTTTCAAAAACCATTCAATATGAAACGGAATTTTTTGAAGACCAGATCGTGGCTGCATATTGCAGGGGTTCTTATTGGGCTCTTGCCCTCCTGCGATTATAGCTATTTTGAAATGGATCAGTTGCCCGACTATACATACCAGCCGGTATTTGCAGTTCCGCTGGTTCATTCCACCCTGACCATTTCTGATATGATCCCTGAGGAGGATGATGACCTGATAGAGGTTGGAGAAGACAACCTGATCAGCCTGGTATACAGCGACCACCTGGTATCTGGCAATGGGGGGATGTTCCTTCAGATTCCCAATGCCCAGTTTTCTGCCAATTTTGCTGCTTCTCCCCCTGGGAAAAATGCCGCTCAGAGCATCACCCGTTCCTTTAGCTATAATACGGGGCATGACGACCAACTGGATTCCATCGTTTTCAAAGGCGGGATGCTAATGGCCGGGGTATCTGCCGAAGGACTGGCAGCGGATGGTTATCAGGCCTTAATAACGCTCACCATCCCGGAATCCTATAATCAGGACGGTCAGCCTTTTTCCATGACGATTGAGGCGGGCTCAAGCACACAGGAAAGCCTTGCCGGTTATACCTTTCAGTTCTATTCTTCAGGTTCTGAATTCAATCGCTTTGATGTCCACTATGAGGTGGTTTTCACCGGATCAGGTAACCCCAACAATGCGCCTTATACGTTTCAGGTGAGCCAGGATTTTCTGGACATGCAAATTCAAAAGATAGTCGGGATACTGGCCACCAGGATACTTAACCTTGGAGGTCTTGGGGTGAACATTGGCCTTTTTGATAGCGATATGGAGGGAGAGGTTGAATTTGTTGACCCCAAAGTTCGGTTACATGCACTCAACTCTTTTGGCTTTGATATTGAAGTTCAGGCCAATGATCTTTTGCTGCGCTATGATGACAATGAATTCACCTTGACAGGTTATCCCAACCCCTGGACGATATGGGGACCTGACCTCAGCCAGATGGGACAACAAGCCTATTCTGAGTTGATTCTGGATAAGGATAATTCCAATGTGGTGGAAGGAGTGGCCTATCAACCCGAAACCCTTTATTCCAGTTTTACCGCACAGTTAAACCCTGACCAGGTAACAGCCTTTGTCCTCGATCAGAGTCAGCTTGATGTTCAGGTTGAACTTGAACTTCCCCTGAATGGCACTGCCAGCGGCTTCAGTTTGAAGGATACCCTGGAGCTTTCGCGCAATGACTCCATTTCCGAGGTGGAATGGATAGAACTTGCCGTGGATGTGATCAATGGGCTGCCGGCAGAACTTTTTCTCCAGGTTGAATTTGCAGATTCCCTTAATCAGGTCAACGCCATTCTTTTTGAAGGCATGATAGATTATAAGCTGATTGAGTCCGCACAAACCGATTCCCAGGGCAATGTGATTGCCTCGGAACGTACCTATACGAAAATTATGCTTAGTGAAGCTCAGACCCTTGCTTTTTTGAACAGTGAGCATCTCATACTATCGGCCAGGGTGTCAACGGCCAATCAGGGTGAAAACACGGTAAGAATCTATGATGATCAGACCCTGGAGGTAAGCATTGGTGCCAGGGTAAAAGGAAAAGTGGTTGTTGAGTTTTAATTCAATAGGATAAGAAAATATGAAACGATATTTGCTTAAACTGGCGTTTCCATTGTTTGTATTTTTTATAGCTCAGGGCAATGTTTACGGGCAGTATTACAATACCCTGTACTGGCTTCAGGGCATTCCGCAATCGACTTACAGCAATCCTGATCTCATGCCGCAACCGCGTTTTTTCATAGGCATGCCCGGGCTGTCATCGATATATGTCGGGGCAGGAAACAGCGGCTTTGCCCTGCGTGATTTTCTCCGCAAGAATGACAACGATGATTTTTACTGGGATGAGGACCATCTTATTGGTAAATTGGGGAATCACGAATTTCTGGATGGTGAGGCACGCGCTGAGATTCTAGCCTTCGGATTCCGTGCTCAACGGAACTATCTTACCTTTTCTATCACTGAAAATACAGGTGCCCGCTTTGGCTTTCCTCAGGATTTCTTTACCCTCCTTTTAAAGGGCAATGACCATTTTCTTCAGGAGAGCCGCCCGGGAAATTTTTCGGGTTTGGGATTTGATTATGCGCATTATCGGGAATATGCCCTGAGCTACTCACGGGAGATTACCGACCGGCTTCATGCAGGCATCCGGCTAAAGGCTCTTCAGGGATTATCAAGCATCTCGTTTGAACGCAGCGATCTCAGCCTGAATACCGCGGCCGAAACTTATGAATTGCTGCTGAATGCCAATTTGCTTGTTAACGTATCCTCGCCCGTTCCCTTCAGCCCCCTGGATTCCCTTGACGAGAATTTTGAGTTCCAACCTGATCTTTACGATTATTTTTCCAATACCGGGAATCGCGGGGGAGCCATCGACCTGGGGGTTTCCTTTATGGCTACCGAGCGTCTCACGCTGGCCTTAAGTGCCACCGATATTGGTGCCATCAACTGGCAACAGGGTGTCGAGAATTTTGAGATGCAGGGCGAATTCGAATTTGGGGGCATTGACCTGGAGGAATTTTTCTCGGATGAAGGGGAGGAGGGCGATGGTTTTGACCAGCTGCTCGATTCCCTGAAAAGCGTTTTCGATATTACAGAAACTACAAATAGTTTTCGCCAGGTACTGTCGCCTAAAATTTATGCATCTGTGGCTTTCGACCTGAGTCCACGTCACAAGCTGGCCCTGCTGAACCGAACCGAGATATATAATGGACAGTTTCTTCCTTCCTTTACGTTTTCCTACAATGTTAGGCCCATTCATGCTTTTAGCCTGGCCTTGTCATATTCCGTGATTCAATGGAATTATGCGAATGTGGGCCTTGGGTTCAACGTTAACCTTGGGCCCTTGCAGGTATACCTGATTAGCAACAACTTCTTCGGGGCAATACAGCCACATACACTTCAGGTGACTACCCTGCATGCGGGACTCAATTGGGTATTTGGGTATCGCCCACGGAAAGAACAGGTGATGCCTTTCTTATCCTTGTAAAAAACCCTTTAATTTCTAAGAGCCATTGCCGGGAATGACCCTTTTTGGTTATTGCGTAACGGTTTTTGGAATATTTGGGTATATTTGCTCCCAACATAATTCAATTTCAATATGGATATTCAATACCTGGGTGAACATTTGTTTCCAGGCAATATGGGCCGTTTTGCCCTTGTGCTTGCATTCTTTTCCGCACTCATTGCAGCATTTGCATATCTTCAGGCTGCCTCTTCACAACGCAGCGACAGCCGCCAGTGGAGACACTGGGGCAGGATTGTTTTTCGCGTCCATAGTGTCCTCGTATTGGTAGCTTCTTTTTTCCTGTTTTACATCCTCCTGAATCGCTTTTATGAGTATCGTTACGTTTGGGCCCATGTCGAGAACGACCTCGGGTTTGGTTATATGATCTCAAGCTTTTGGGCGGGGCAAGAGGGGAGCTTCCTGTTTTGGACCCTATGTCAGGCCCTGTTTGGGAACCTTTTGATCCGGTATGCCAAAAATTGGGAGAATTCAGTGATGACCTTTTTCTCCCTTGCCCAGGGTTTCATGGTTTCCATGATGTTGGGCTGGCGCTTCGGAAGCATTCAAATCGGTATGGATCCCTTTGCCCTTCTGCGCAGCTTACCTGAGTTTGCCAGCGACCCACTCTTCCAAAACCCCAATTATGTTTCAATGATATTAGATGGCAATGGATTAAATCCCTTGCTGCGTAACTTCTGGATGCTCTCGCACCCCCCTATTCTTTTCATTGGTTTTGCTGCCATCCTCGTACCCTTCGGTTATGCCCTGGCAGGCCTCTGGAAAAAACAATATCACGAATGGATCCGTCCGGCCCTGCCCTGGACCCTGCTGGGGGTACTCTTCCTTGGGGCAGGCTTGCTGCTGGGTGGTGTCTGGGCCTATGAATCCCTTACCTTTGGTGGCTTCTGGGCCTGGGACCCTGTCGAAAATGCTTCATTGGTGCCCTGGCTGGTGTTGGTGGCTGCCCTCCACACCATGCTCATTGCCTCTAAAAGGAAAAACAATCTGTTCCCGACCTTTCTGTTTACCATCCTGGCGCTTATCCTTGTCATCTATTCCACTTTTCTGACACGCAGCGGTGTCCTGTCAGACACCTCTGTGCATTCCTTTGGCAATGATGGTATGGGAAAACAGTTGCTGGTGTATATTTTCACCTTTCTGATTCTGGGCTTGGTATTGCTCATTAAGAACTTCCGCCACCTGCCCTCCAAGGACAGCGATGAGCCTTTTACCCGCGAGTTCTGGTTGTTTATTGGTGCTCTTGTGTTGGTGCTTTCTGCCTTTCAAATTATTTTCACCACCTCCATTCCTGTGCTGAACCGTCTGATTGGAACGAATCTGGCACCCCCCTCCGATGTAGTGGCCCATTACAATGCCTGGCAGTTGCCCTTTGCCATTGTGCTGGCACTCCTTATCGGTGTGACCCATTTCATCAAATGGGGCAAGAATGACCTGAGGAAATTCCTGCGTTCCGTTGTGCTTTCCGCTGCACTGGCCCTAGTATGTACCATCCTTCTTGTGGTGTTTTATGAGATTACCCTGGCAGGTTATGTCCTATATACTTTTTCGGCCTTGTTTGCCCTGTTCTCTGCCCTCGACCTGGTGCTGCGCTTTTACCGGCAATATGTCACCAATGGCGCTGTGATCAGCCATCTGGGCGTAGCCCTGTTCCTGCTTGCCCTGATGCTGACCTTCTCAAAAAAGGAGGTCATCTCTGAGAATACTTCCGGTTATGACCTGGGTGCCGGATTCCCTTCAAGCGAGAACCTGTTGCTGGTGCGCGACGAGATATTGCCTATGGGTGAATTTCACGTGACCTATACTGACAAGACGCAGTCAGGAGACAGGATCGTTTACCAGATCGATTTCCTGAAGAAAAACCGCGAAGGGGAATTTTACCAGGTATTCAGTTCTTACCCCTCTGTCCTGCTCAACGAGCGGATGGGCAATGTGTATGAACCTTATTCGCGCTATAGCCTGACGCGCGATATCTTCACGTATGTGACCTTTGCGGATCTGCCTGTTGAAGGACAACAGCTTGCCGGGCAGAGCCTGCTGCAGGAAGCCGAAGTAGCTATCAACGATACTTTACAGGTACAAAACCACCAATTGGTGCTCTGGGGAGTGGAAGCCCCGGGGGGTGTCCTGGATCCCGATAACATCAGCATCACTGCCAGGATGGAACTGATCACCCTCTTCGGGCAACGCTATGAGGTGAATCCGGTTTTTATGGTCCGTGAAGGAGTCATGCTCCATCAGGATGCCGAAGTTTTTGACCTCGGCCTGAAGTTCCGTTTCAGGGAAGTGAGCGAAAAACCATTGAACATTATCCTTGAGGTATTTGAAGCACGCCCCGATTTTGTCATCATCAAAACAGTCATTTTTCCATTCATCAACCTCTTGTGGTTCAGTATAATTGTCATGCTCCTGGGCTTTTTAATAGCCTTCCGTCACCGCTGGAAAAACCGCGATGCAAAGGAATAGTCTGAAATCAGGCAAAGTGTTCTCCTTCAGGGAAGCGCTTATGCATAAACCAATAAATTGTTTTAACTTTAATGTCTCCAGTGTATTAGCCTGCAGATCTTAAAAACACAAACACTATGACAAATTACAAGCAACTGCTTTCTTCCGTAAAGACCTTCGTGTTTGACGTGGACGGCGTTATGACCAGCGGCACCGTGTTGCTGACCCTCGACAATGAGATGCTGCGCAGTATGCATGTCAAGGACGGTTATGCCCTTCAGCTGGCCATTCGCAAAGGGTACCAGATCATGATCATCTCGGGCGGCAACTGCAAGGCCGTCAGGGCTCGCTTTGCCCTGCTTGGTGTGGAAGATATCTTCCTCGGCGTGAGCAATAAACTGGAAGTGTTTAAAAGATTCCTCAACGAAAAGAAGATAAAGCCAGAACAAATTTTGTATATGGGCGACGACATCCCCGATTACGAGGTCATGCAAATGGTTGGGGTGCCTGCTTGTCCGGCCGATGCTGCTGAAGAGATCAAAGGCATCTCTAAATATATTTCGGCCTTTAAAGGGGGCGAAGGTTGCGTGCGCGATGTCATCGAGCAGGTGATGAAAGTACATGGTACCTGGTTTAACGACGACGGCTTCCACTGGTAAAAAAGGATTTTCTGAGTTATGCAGAAACTTGGCGCTTTTCTTATCCTGGTGCGGTGGTACAACTTGGTTATGGTAGCCCTTACCCAGGTCCTTTTCAGGTATTGTATCATCTTGCCGGTTTTCCGCACTGCAGACCATGCATTACCCCTTTCCAACACTGATTTTTTTCTGCTCGTGCTGGCTACCATGCTCATCAGTGCTGCGGGCTATGCCATCAACGACTATTTTGACCTGAGGGTCGACCGCATCAACAAGCCCAACAAGGTCATCGTGGGGCGCCTGATTACCCGCCGCACCACCATCCTGCTCCATACGCTCCTTAATGTCATGGGAGTTGCGCTGGCTCTTTACCTCTCGTGGAAGATACGTTACTGGCCCCTGGCCTTTATATTCCTTGCGGTGCCAATGGCCCTCTGGTTATACAGCGTTCGTTTCAAACGCAGTTTTCTTACGGGAAATATCACTATTGCCCTGCTCTCGGCAATGGTCATCCCGCTGGTATGGCTGGTCGAATACCGCGCCGCTAGCTTGCAATTAACCATTACCAGCGAGATGATGCAGGTGAATTTCTTCGTCAGGTTTTATTCATTTTTTGCATTCTTGACTTCACTTATTCGCGAGATCGTGAAGGATATGGAAGATTATGTAGGCGATAAAAAAACAGGCTGCCGCTCGCTGGCTGTCGTTTCCGGGCTTGAAACCACCCGTATGGTGGTCATGGCTCTTATGGCTTTTACAATCCTGATGATCGTTGCATATATGGTTTACCTGGGTTATCAGGGCCGTTTTACTATTGTCTCCTATTTTCTGGTTCTTGTGGTAATCCCGTTCTCCCTTGTTTTTTACCACGTAAGCAAAGCCTTGGGGGTCCTTGATTTTGGTAATATTCAGCAAATCCTGAAACTGATCATGCTGGCAGGGGTGTTGTCAATGATCGTTCAATATTTCTTTATCGGGTCTGATGCAATTTTTTGAAAGCCTGAAATCCTTTGATATCATCCTGGCCTCCCAGTCGCCCCGGCGGCGCGATCTGCTGGCCCAAACTGGCATTCCTTTCCGGGTGTTGGTGAAACCCATTTCCGAAGATTTTCCTGTCGGCCTTTGCCCCCAGGACGTGGCCTTGCGATTAAGCCGTGAAAAGGCAGGTGCTTTCGCCGAAGAACTGAAATCGGAGAACATTGTGATTATGGCTGCCGATACCATCGTGGTCGATGATGGCAAGATCATCAACAAGCCTGGTGATCACGAACACGCAGTCCGGATGCTGCGCAGCCTTTCGGGCAAGGACCACCAGGTGATCACGGGGGTATGCATCCGCCACCGGGAAAAAGAAAAATCGTTTTTTGAGACCACCCGCGTCTTTTTCAGGGTGCTGAAAGAGGAAGAAATTCAGTATTACGTAACGACCTACAAACCCTTCGACAAGGCCGGCGCTTACGGCATCCAGGAATGGATCGGCCACGTGGGTATTCACCACATCGAAGGCTCCTACCTCAATGTGGTCGGATTACCCGTTGAAAGGGTGTTTACCGAACTAAAGGCTCTTCTCGGGCACCAATAATTAAATCTGCCAGGTTGACCAAAAAAAAGAAACAGCACAAGTAGAAAAAACTGCTGAAAATAGTCCATTCCAAGGTCAGATCGGGTTCTATTCCATGGAAAATATCGGTGCCCGCTAGAAAAGCAAAAAAAGCACCCGGAATCAATAAGATTGTCAGGAAAACACGTAAGAAACGGATAATCTTTTTCATGGTTTTTATAGGCTAACGTTTTTTTTCGAGGCATTATTTGGCATTTGGATTTTTTTTCAGATTGATAATAGTTTAAACCGGACACGAAGTTTTGAAAAGGATTCTTTCCGTTTTGTTTTTCGGAAAAAATAGGATTGCATAAAGGCCTTCAATGGATTTTTCTGGGATGTGGCAAATACCAGGAAATCCATTAAAAACGCTTTGGTTTGGGCTGATTTAAAGGATTTACCTAAATTACAAACGCTATCAGGATAACACAAACAAGGGCCGCATTGATCGAAGTGATCCAGACATAAAACAGGGGGCCTATTTTGCCAGTCTCTTCTTTTGTCATTTTCTGGTACTTGTCTGCATAGGAAAAAAGGAACAACCTGATCCAGATATAGTTAATCTTTTCCCCTCTTTTTTTTAGGTAATCAACCATCATCATGCTTGAAACGACATAAACGGTGACCCCGATAATGGCAATAACAATAAGCACATTTTCCATGATCCTTGAATTTTGTTCTACTTTTTCTGGAAATCCTTTCAAAAAGATGGTCATTCTTCAGACCCTTGGCAGAGAAATCTTCCGCATGCCATATAGAATCATCCACTCTCTTGATTGCAACATCTGGAAATTAAATCACTGGAAGAAGACAATTAATTACATGCAATTTACTCCATTCTCTGGATAATTCAAAGGCTGATACATCAAATGTTTTGGATCATTGCTTTGGAAAATTTTCATGGGGCCTTCTGAACATGTGGGGGTAGGAAGAGCTGCTTTCTTGTGGATCATAATACATTGATAATGAATAGTTTTTTACCTCAGGGTCATAATTCCCTGATGGGCATGAATGGGGTCCCGATCTAAGCAAAACAGAATTTTTGTTGTAAAAAATTAATGATTTGGTTTAAAAAAACAATATATGATGACACCATCGTCGTACCATCCTCTTGTAATGGTCTTACCTGGGTCATACGGGGCCTTACCTGACACGACCATGGTAGGTCTTTGGTAAGGGTCGGGCAGGGGATAAGGTCAATATATTAAAGAAAATGGGGTCAAGAAAAAAGAAAACCGCCCGGGCAAAAAGACCAGGGCGGTTTAATAGGTTATTCCGGATTTGATTAATTTCTCCGGCTAAAGATCATGATGTAATACAGCAGGGTTCCGAGTGAGGCCAGTGCTGCGACCACATAGGTAAGGGCAGCCCACTTGAGGGCGTCTTTGGCGTTGCTGTATTCTTCACCAACGGCCATCCCCGAGTCGGTGAGCCAGCCTAGTGCACGGCGGGTGGCATCAAATTCGACGGGCAGGGTGATGAAGCTGAAGAGGGTGGTGAGGGCAAACATAATGATACCGGCCAGCAACACGGCGGGAAAGGTCTGGATCAGGAGAATACCCGCGAGCAATACCCACTGCATATACTTCGAGCTGACGCTGATAATGGGCACTAAAGCCGAGCGCATTTGAAGGAAAGCATAAGCCCTGTCGTGTTGTATGGCGTGGCCGCATTCGTGGGCTGCCACGGCGGCGGCTGCTACGCTTCGTCCGCTAAACACTTCAGGACTCAGGTTCACGGTCTTATCGAGGGGGTTATAGTGGTCGGAAAGCCGCCCAGGCGTGGAGATTACCCGCACGCCTTCAACACCGCTTTCGTGAAGCATTTTTTCAGCTACTTCACGGCCCGAAAGGCCGGAGCGCAAACCCACCTTTGAGTATTTTTTGAAACGGGATTGCAAGCGGGCCGACACAAGCCAGCTAAGCAGCATGAACACAAAGAAAAGGATATAAATTCCCGGCATCTTGTTTCAGTTTTAATGAGTTACTTTTGAGGATTTTCTTAATCAAAATTAGTCAAAAAACAGGCCACAGCGTATTTACTGCCATTTTGACCTGCGTTAAAAATCGTTAAACCCTGTGAACTCATCATTTGTTTCAGGGTTACCTTTGAAATAAAAAACCATTCTATGCAATCACAAACTTCAACATCCCGAAAGTTTTTTCGTAAACTTCTTGGGTTCTTTTTGCAGGGCCTGCTTTTGGTGGCCCCTATTTCCATTACGCTTTATGTTATATGGGGAGTGCTTCTCTTTTTTGATGGTTTGATTCCGCTGAAAATACCGGGTCTGGGACTGCTACTGGTGTTGGCTTTTATCACCCTGGCCGGAGCGGTGGGGTCGCTGCTGCTTCGTACCCGGCTTTCGAAGCTGGTAAACAGCTTACTGGACCGGGTGCCATTGATCCGCATTCTTTATTCCTCCCTCCAGGACTTATTGTCAGCCTTTATGGGCAAGAAAAAGAAGTTCACGCGCCCTGTTCTGGTGATGATGAACAAGGAGAACCAGGTGGTGAAGATGGGTTTCCTTACGGAGGAGGACTTGTCGGCTCTTGGGCTGGGAGCCGGGATGGTGGCGGTTTACATGCCGCATTCCTATAACTTCTCGGGCGAATTGTTCCTGGTCCCCGCTGATCAGGTGACTCCGCTAAATGTTCCTTCCACTGAGGCGATGAAGTTCATCGTCTCGGGAGGGGTGACCAGGGTGTAGTTTTCTTTGGGTTTTGCCAGGGATTTTGCCTTGAAAAACCCCCGGTTTTGATTAGCTTTGCCTAAGAAAAATTTATATATGCAGAAACCGATTATTCTTGTTACCAACGACGATGGGGTGATGGCCCCGGGCATCAGGCACCTGGTGCATTTTATGCTGGAACTGGGTGATGTGGTGGTGGTTGCCCCCGACCGTCCACAGAGCGGGATGGGGCATGCGGTGACCCTCGAAAGCCCCCTGCGCCTTGAGAAGATCAGCGTGGATGGCGACCATAAAGAGTACAGTTGTAGCGGCACTCCCGTTGACTGTGTGAAGATCGCGGTCAACAAGGTCTTGCATCGCAAGCCTGACCTGATTGTGTCGGGCATCAACCACGGCTCGAATTCATCCATCAACGTTATATATAGCGGAACGATGTCGGCCACCATTGAAGGGGCCATGGAAGGCATTCCTTCCATTGGCTTTTCCTTGCTCGACTATCGCTTTGACGCCGATTTCAATGCCGCCAAAAAGTATGTACAGGAGATTGCCCGCAACGTGCTGAAAAAAGGCCTGCCATCGGGGATCTGCCTGAATGTGAACATTCCTGCAATACCCGAAGACCAGATTCGTGGTATCAGGGTGTGCCGTCAGGCGAATGCCAACTGGGATGAGGAATTCGACCATCGCCAGGATCCCCGGGGGAGAGATTATTTCTGGCTCACCGGACGCTTTGAGCTTCACGAGAACAGCAACGAAACCGATGAGTGGGCGCTGAAGAACAATTATATTTCGCTTGTGCCTACGCAGTTTGACTTTACCGCGCATCAAATCATTCCGGAAATAAAAACCTGGCAATTCGATGTTTAAAAAAGACGACTGGATCCTGGGAATCCTCATTGGAGTCCTGCTTCCGCTGGTGTTATACGGACTGACGATCCTGATCCTGGGTTTCTGGGGCAGGACAGAGGGCCTGTTGTACCCCCCTAATCCGCAGGTTCCTGGCTTGGTGGGCATTGCCGCCAACCTGCTGGTGTTCAGGTATTATATGGTGAAACTGAAGTATGACCGCACGGGCAGGGGCATTATCCTTGTGACCTTCCTGATTTTCCTGGCTATTTTCTTGTTCATGTAAGCTCAGCAAGCAATTCTTATGAAATACTACCTCATTGCCGGAGAGGCTTCGGGCGATCTGCACGCCAGCAACCTAATGAGGGCGCTGATGGCCCGTGACGGCGATGCCCGATTTCGCATCTGGGGCGGCGATCGTATGGTGGCCCAAGGGGGTGAGCTGGTGAAGCATATCACCGAGCTGGCCTTCATGGGATTTCTGGAGGTGTTGCTGAACCTTCGCACCATTCTGCGTAACATCGCCCTGTGTAAGAAAGACCTGTTGAAGTGGAAACCCGATGTGCTGATCCTGATAGATTATCCTGGCTTCAACCTCAGGATGGCCAAGTTTGCCAGGGAACAGGGCATCCGGGTGGTGTATTATATCTCGCCCCAGATCTGGGCCTGGAAACAGTCGCGCGTAAAACAGATCAGGCGCGATGTGGACCGGATGCTGGTGATCCTGCCCTTTGAAAAGACTTTTTATGAGCGTTTCGGGGTGGAGGTCCACTATGTGGGGCATCCTTTGCTCGATGCCCTGGAAGAATACACAGGCGATGACAGCCTGGGGGATTTCCTTCAGGAAAATCAACTTGCCGAAAGGCCCATTGTGGCATTGCTTCCCGGCAGCCGCAAGCAGGAGCTGTCGGCATCGCTGAAGCTGATGGCTTCTATGGTCAGGCATTTTCCCGCATACCAGTTCGTGGTGGCAGGGGTGAAGGCCCATCCCGAAAGCTATTATCAGGAGCTGACGGCAGGGACCAATATCAGGATTCTTTTTGGCCAGACTTACCGCCTGCTGGCGCATGCCCGTGCTGCCCTGGTCACATCTGGCACTGCTACCCTTGAGACAGCCTTGTTTGGAGTGCCCCAGGCCGTTTGTTATCGTGCCGGCCGAATCTCCTACCTCATTGCCCGCAGGCTGGTAAAGGTGAAGTATATCTCCTTGGTAAACCTGGTAATGGATCGCCCGCTGGTACGCGAAATGATCCAGGATGACTTTAATGCCCGTGACCTGAAGCAGGAACTCAACCGTTTGCTAAATGACCAGGATTATGTCGGGAAAATCCTTTCCGGATACAGCGAACTGAGGCATAAGTTGGGAGATAAAGGCGCCAGCGAAGACGCTGCCTCCCATATTATCGATTTCCTCCAGGCAGGTAATTAAAAATCAGTACAGAATGCTCTTGCGGTATATGTAAAAACGCCTTAATTTTGCGGGGTGAGATGAGCGTGGGAGCACATATCCCCCTGGCCAGACTGATCGTGCCCTTTACCGCCGGAATTCTTGCTTACCTGACGGCATCCTGTGGTTTCCCCTCACAAACATTCTTATATACCTATCTTCTTTTATTCATATCGGGGATACTGGCCCGTAAAGTATTTTCCTCCATTTTTTCTGGACGATGGGTGTTCGGTGCCTGGGCTTTTGTGTTTCTTTTCACGGCAGGCTATCATATTTCACAAAATCATCATCAACTCAGGCGTCCGGATCATTTCAGCCGTTTCGCAGATGCCGGTGGTTTACTTTTGTTAAGGGTTCAGCACCCTGTTGCGGAGAAAGCCAATTCTTTCCAGGTCATTGCCGGAGTTGAGCGGGTGATGGGTGACAGCCTTCAGCAGAACGTTTCGGGAAAACTGATGCTATACCTTGAGAAGGACAGCCTGGCAGCAGGTCTTCGCTATGGAGATTACTTGCTTGTGAAAAATGACTTTAGGGAAGTGCAGGCACCCCGGAACCCGGGTGAATTCAACTTCCAGCAGTTTCTTGCTCACCGAAATATCTTCCATCAGTGCTGGCGGCCTAAGGGAACCTGGCAGAAGACTGGGGAAAGCAAGGGCTTTTTTGTTGTGAAGGGAGCACTGGCTTTGCGGGAGCAAGCCCTGGAAGTCTTCAGGAAGCAAGGCCTGGGTGACAGGGAATTTGCAGTGGTTTCCGCCCTGGTGCTGGGCTACCGGGAATATCTTGACGAAGACCTGCAGCGTGAATTTGCCGGTGCCGGCGCCATGCACGTGCTCTGTGTTTCGGGCCTGCACGTGGGGATCATTTACCTGGTGATGAAATTTTTGCTCGGGTTTCTGCGCAGGTTCAGGCAGGGGAGAAGCATTCAGACAGCGCTCTTGCTTCTTATGCTATGGTTTTATGCAGCTATCACCGGCTTTTCTCCTTCGGTGCTGCGTGCCACCATTATGTTCAGCTTTGTGGCGGTGGGACAGGGCCTTGGACGGACTACCAGCGTGTATAACAACCTGGCGGCATCTGCCTTGCTGCTGATGATTGTTAACCCCTGGATCGTTACACAGGTGGGATTTCAGATGTCCTATCTCGCCGTGTTCAGCATTGTGGCGCTGCAGCCCTTCTTTTACAGGTTGCTCAGTTTTAAGAACTTCTTGCTCGACAAGGCCTGGGCTTTGCTTTGCGTTTCTTTAGCCGCCCAACTTGCCACTGGCCCCCTTAGCCTGTATTACTTTCACCAGTTTCCCAATTATTTCCTGATCACCAACCTGATCGTGGTGCCCCTGGCAGGGCTGATAATTTATGCAGCTCTTGGCGCCCTGGTGTTTTCGGTCATCCCGCTGCTGGGCGCGCTTTCGGGAAAGCTGCTTTTTGGTTTGGTGTTCCTCGTACAGCATGCAGTGCATTTCATTGAGGGCCTGCCGCATTCCACCCTGAATGGGGTGTACATCAACCTGCCCGAAGTGATGGTTTTGCTCCTGCTGTTGTTTTTCCTGGGCTTGTTCCTGGTAGAAGGACGAAGGAAAATGCTTCCCCTGGCCTTGATCACGATTCTGCTTGTAATGACCTCGTTCTCGGTTCGAAGTATCCTTAACCTGAAGCAGCAAAGCCTGGTTGTATATGCCGTGAACCGTGCGGGAGCCATCGATTTCATCGGGGGAAAACTGGCGATTTGTTTAATTTGCGCGGATCAGGAGATCTCATCTGAGCAAATGGTTTATCAGACGGAAGGGAACCGTTTAAGGCTGGGTGTGCGTAATGTTTTACCGGTGCATGTTTCCGGAAAGGAAGCTTCCCTTATTGCAGCTGATCAGTTTTCCTGCAAGGGACCATTCATTCATTTTGGAGAAAAGAATTTATTTGTACTCAATCAGGAATGTCCGAAAGAGTTTCCTGCACCGGGCTTTCCAATCGATTACCTGATCATTAACAATAATCCCCGTCACGATCCCCAAAAGATCCTGGAATGCCTGCTGCCTGGCCTGGTTATCGTGGATGGCTCGAACTATCACTGGATGAACCTGCGCTGGGAAGAGGCATGCAAACTGGCAGGTATAGAATGCTGGAATGTTTGGGATAAAGGGGCTTATCAGGCAGACCTTAGCAGGGGTAATCCTTTTAAAAAGAAAAGAAGGAAGGATTACACTTCATTGTAAGCCTGGGATTAGGGAGACAATGAATGTGACCAGCAAGGGCACCAGTATGGTCAGCACCATGCCATGGAAGAGGGAAACGATGGCGAAGTCTTTACCCGAGGCTCTGGTGATGATGGGCAGGGTGGTGTCCATGCTGGTGGCGCCTCCGGCGGTGATGGGGGCGAGCTTTCCGAACCATATCATAAAGAACGGTGCCATTAGCAGGGTGATGATCTCGCGCATCACATTGGCCAGCAAGGCAGTGACGCCCAGTGCCTCGCTGTGCAGTTCGCCGATGATGATGCTCGACAGGCTGTAATAGCCAAAGCCTGCGCCCACAGCCAGACTCTCGCCCAGCAACAGGTTGGTGGTGAGGATATGGATGACTGTTACGCCTGCAAAGGTTCCAATGATTGTCGCCAGGGGTACCAGGAATAATTTTAAACCGTGCGACTTCAGGGCATCGAGGGCGCGATGGTCGGCGCCGATGCTGATGCCCACCAGGAACATCAGCAGGTAAAGGGCCCAAGTGCTCAGATCCTGCCCATTGAGGCTGGCAGGCAAAAGGCCCAGAACGCCCGCCAATAATCCGGTAGCGAAAAAGGCAAGGATGATCAGGCTGGCCCTCAATCTTTCCTCCTTTCCCTGGCAAAGACCAGTTTCCAGACTACCCAGGCTGCGAGCAGGCTTCCGGCTACTCCGCCCAGGGTGATGATCAGGGCGTTGAGGCCCAGCTTTGGCAGGCTGGCCACGATCACTTCATTGCCCCCAATGGATAAACCAAGGAAGAATAAAAGCAGGAAAATGCTCCAGAGGATAGCTGTTTCTATTCGCGAAATGGCTTTTTGTTTCCCGCGAAGGGAATATCCCACCAGCATTCCAAGGGCCATTAAAAGGAGAATTTCAAGCATAAGAATTTCGGATTGCCCTGCAAAGGAAATAAAAAAAAGCGCTTGGAGCGCTTTTTATTCAGGGACGTTTTATCTTGCTCTTCCCCTCAGCAATATCTTCTGGCCAACTGCGGGTTGTTGCCAGTCCTCCATGTTGTTTCGGCTGAGGAGGTGATCCAACCTGATGCCGTGCAGTTGGGAAATGTCGTACATGGTTTCACCGGGTTGGACGATATGTGTCGCTTTGGCGCCCTGCTTACGTTTGGGTTGCAGGTATAAGATCTGGCCGGGTTTAATTTGCTGACCTTCTTCCAGTTCATTGTAGCGGAGGATTTGCCAGGGACGTATATCCAGTTCTTGGGCGAGGCTTTCGGGCGTGTCGCCGGGGCGGGCTTCCACGTATTTGATGCGGTTGTTGGTTTTAATCACCCGGTAAGTCTCAAAGGTAAGGGGCGCAAAATCTTCAGCAGTCTGGGTGGGTGCCGGGCTTGCAGGGCGGCTTCCAGCCGTGCGGAGATTAGGAACTTCGGGCAATTGGTTAACCATGCTCAAGGCCATTTTATCGTATTGGCTCAGGTCGTTTTCCTCAATTACGCGAATCAGCAGTTGGGCATAGCGGGGGTTGGTGGCATATCCGGCGCGGCGCAGGCCATAAGCCCAGGCTTTATAATCTGTAGGGTCGAGCTCAAAAAGGGAAGCATACCAGGGGCGCGTGCGCAAAAACTGGGAATGGTCGCGGTAGGAGTCGAAGGGGTCCTCGTAGGCGCGGAAGCATTCGTTTTTGCGGTCATCATCCTGATGCATGGTGCGACCGGTCCAGCCGTTGCATTTGATGCCAAAGTGATTGTTGGCTATACGCGCCAACTCGCTGTTGCCAAAGCCCGATTCGAGGATGCCTTGGGCGAGCTTGATGCTGGCAGGAATGCCGTTGCGCCGCATTTCATCGATGGCAATGTCGCGGTAGGTGGCGATGTATTCGTCACGGGTCATGCTTCGCTGACCTTCAGCATGGGCTCCAAACAACAGGCAAAACAATATGGAAAACACGAAAAGCTTTTGAAACAGGGCTTTTGTCGGATATCGCATTGAACGGCAGATTAGTGTTTAGTAATGATACGGCATTTCATTAATCAACGTTTCATTGAAAATAATATTTTTTTTGTGGCTAAAGGCTCCTTTGCTTTCATTAGCTTTGTGTTTTTAAGGCCGTCAGGCATCTGATCAAAGCACTTGGCAAGCAATGGAAATTTTCAGGACATATTTTCCGGATCTGGAATCCGTTCAATATGATCAATTTAGGGCTTTATTGCCCTTGTATAAGTCGTGGAATGACCGGATCAATGTGATCTCGCGCAAGGATATGGAACATTTCTGGATGCATCATGTCCTGCATTCACTTGGAATCGCTAAAGTGATCCGTTTCAAGGAGGGAACCAAAGTGCTTGATGTGGGGACTGGGGGAGGTTTTCCCGGGATACCACTGGCAATTCTGTTTCCACAGTCTGAGTTTTTGCTTGTGGATAGCATTGGAAAGAAGATCAGGGTTGTGAATGAAGTGGCCAATGCCTTGGAACTTAAAAACGTGAGAGCTCTTCAGACAAGGGCCGAGACACTTAGCGAGAAGGTCGATTTTGTGGTGAGTCGTGCCGTTACAGCCTTGCCTGTTTTTTTGGATTGGGTGAAACAGTTGATCCGTCCGGGCAAGGAACAGAGTCTTTCCAATGGGATACTCTACCTGAAAGGGGGCGATTTTGAGGAAGAATTGAAACAGCTAGCCTGGCCTTCACAGGTGTTTGCCTTGAGCCAATGGTTTGACGAACCCTTCTTTGAAACCAAGAAAGTCGTTCATATTGGAAGGCCCTAATGGAAAAAAAGTTTCGGGAAAGGAAAAATTTTAATATATTTGGAGGTTCAGAATAATTGCAGTAACTTATTGAAATATAAACATTTGTATGAGTAAAGAAAAGGGGAATGGCGTGAACGCCGAGAAGCTAAAAGCCCTTCAGTTGACACTGGATAAGATCGAGAAGTCTTACGGTAAGGGCACCATTATGAAACTTGGAGATTCGGCGGTTGTGCCCGTTGAGGCCATCAGCACAGGCTCTCTGACACTGGATTTGGCCTTGGGCACCGGAGGCCTTCCACGTGGACGCGTGGTAGAGATCTACGGCCCTGAATCTTCGGGGAAGACCACTTTGGCCATTCACGCCATTGCGGAAGCACAAAAGGCCGGGGGCATTGCCGCTTTTATTGATGCCGAAAACGCCTTCGACAGCAACTATGCCAAGAAACTGGGCGTGGATATTGAAAACCTGCTGGTGAGCCAGCCCGACAATGGTGAACAAGCCCTCGAGATTGCTGAGAACCTGATCCGCTCAGGGGCCATTGACATCATCGTCATTGACTCGGTTGCTGCCTTGACCCCAAAGAGCGAAATCGAAGGGGAAATGGGTGACTCGAAGATGGGTTTACAAGCCAGGCTGATGTCGCAGGCCTTGCGAAAGCTTACCGGTACCATCAACAAAACCGGTTGCTGCTGCATCTTCATCAACCAGCTGCGCGAAAAGATCGGCATCATGTTTGGTAATCCCGAAACCACTACCGGTGGGAATGCCTTGAAGTTTTATGCCTCCGTGCGTCTTGATATCCGTCGCATATCCCAGATCAAGGAAGGCGATACCGCAGTGGGCAACCGAACGCGTGTGAAGGTGGTGAAGAACAAACTAGCTCCGCCCTTCCGTCAGGCCGAGTTCGATATCATTTATGGCCAGGGCATCTCGAAAGTGGGTGAGATTGTGGACCTTGCCGTGGATCACAACATTGTGAAAAAGTCCGGTTCCTGGTTCAGCTATGGGGAGACCAAGCTGGGGCAGGGCAGGGATGCCGTAAAACAACTGCTCCTTGACAATCCCGAACTCTCAGAAGAGATAGAAAATAAAATCAGGGAGGCGATAAAGGAAACTGCATAGGTTTATTTTCGAAAAAACTGACTAAGGGGCCCCGGTGGCCCCTTTTTATTTATTATTTAGATTTGATTTAAATTAGCTGGCTTGCTGTTGATTTGTATGGGTAGTTTCAGTGGAGGAATTCATTAATTAGTATATTTGACGTTTTTAGCGCGCAATACTTGCGTTTCAAAGGGATTTCAAATCATTTTCCAAAATGAAAACCACGCTTTATCGATTGTTCTTCCTGTTCATTGCCTTAAGCCTTCATGGTCTTGTGATTGCCCAACTTCCTTATGAGGTGGTGATGGTCAGGGGCAAGGTTTCATACAAGGGGCAGGAACTTAAACGAGGAGACCGGCTGGAGCTTCCGGATCTTGATGTCGCCTCCAATATGCAGGAGGAGGCAGGTCAGCTTGACTTTGGCGCTGACCAGGATTTTTTGCAGTTGCTTGATGCCAGTCGTCGTAAGATCGTAGTAATCCCTGCCCAGGCCGTGAAGCCGGGTCGTGACCTGATGCTTGCCACCCGTGGAGTGAAATACATTCGCAGTGACTTTGAATTCCAAAGAGCCTTTTCGCCCGGGGAGTCTGCACTTGTCCTCCTTACGGAAGATACTGTACTGTGTCGCGGTCTTGAACAATACCGGTTCAGTGGACCAATCCAATTGGTTGCACAGTATGACCTTGAGGGGGAAACCTGCCAGCAGGTTTTGGGGCAGAATGATACCCTTTTCCTGACCCGCAGCCATCTGTTTGGTGGAATTGGCCCGGATGGGAATGAAACCCTGAACTCTTTTGAAATGAATGAAATCAGGCTATTTCTTGTCGATGTCACTAATGGTGAGGTCACCCCGCTTGAACCTGATATTGCCCCTTTCAGGCTGTATTTTCTGGATGATATCATTGCCTTTTTTGCCTCGGCACGCTTTGAAGGCCTGGTGATGGACAAGGATGCTGTTTATCAAATGCTGGTTTCTAACCTGATAACCTTGCGTCAAATACAACAGGCCTTTGGTATTTTTACTCCTGAAGAAGCCCGTGAATGGCTTAAAGAAAAGATTGAAAAGGCCTATTTACAGTATGACTAATCCGATTATGAAAGGTTTTCTGACAACCTTTATCCCCTTCTTGTTTCTCCTTCCGGCAACAGTTAAAGGGCAGGACAAGAAGGAAGGAATGCAGGTAGGTTATGATGCGTCCGGTACTATCAACCAAGCGATGTATTACAAGGACGGTCAACCCCTGACCTACTGGGTCCAGACTGGCGATGTGACTCAATTTGAAGGTCACTGGCCTGCGCAAAGGGTTCTGGATTACCTGAACAAGGCCTTGGATATCAAACTGAATATTTCCCTGTCCACCTCCATTTGCCTGGAGCGCATTGGCGATAACTACCTAGATGTCTATAATGATTTTGAAAATACAGAGAAGTTCTACCTGGCGGCTACCTATATCCTTGAGGAATTGGGAAATACCCAAAGGGCAGGGTATATGTATTTTTACCTGGGTTTGCTTTATCACGACTTTAATCACCCCGAGGCAGCCAGGAGCTATTACAGCAAGGCTCTGGAGGTTTACAAAACGCTGCCTGATCCTTATGAAAGTGGATATGCCACTGCACTCAATCACATTTTCCAGAAATATAATAACGAAAGAGAGTATCAGCAGGCCATTCCATACATGGAGGCTCTCGCAGCGCTTTACCTGACCCATGGCGACCGGGTCGTGGAGGAAAAAATATCCCTTCAGGTTCAGCTGGGTGACCTTTACTGGAATGCCGGACTCAAAGAGCAGGCGGTGCAGAGCTACCTGGGAGCTGTACCTTTTTCCCGTGAACATTATGGTGCTGACTCAAAAGAGTATCAACAGGTGATCCTTACATTTGCCAAACAGTTCTGGGATCTGGGCTACCACAAAGAAGCAGAACCCCTCTACAGTGAATTGCTGGCACTGAACACCCCCGGAACCCTGGAAGGGGAAATGGAGATCCTTGGAAAGTTATTGGAATTTTACTTTGGGTATCTTAACTGGCAAAAGCTTATTATGGTTCACGAGCGTTTAAAGGTTCTCCTCGAGCCTTTAGGTGAAGACAATTCCATTTATCTGAGCATAATTTCTTCTTTGGGGAGTATTTATAGCCAGGTGGGAGAATTTCATCAGGCTGAAGACCACCTGTCGGAATACCTGAAGAGTTTATTGAAGACCCAACCTGAATCGGATGAGGAAATCGGATCCACGCTGATCACCCTTGCAGGGATTGATTTGAAGATGTATAATATTGAACGTGCCACCAAAAGGGCGGAAGAAGGCGTAGGCAGGTTAGAGCGATCTGGGAAAACCAATCATCCAGCCTATGGCTCTGGTTTGAGTACCCTGGGCATTGCCCTTATGCTTCAGGAGGAATATGAAAGGTCTGAAGAATACTTGCTGCGAGGCCAGGCAACTTTACCCAGAGGTGGTTATAATGAAGTTGATTATGCCATCGGGCTGGGTACCCTGGCTACCAACTATTGGTATCAGGAAAAGATGGAACTGGCTGAAAAACATTACCTGGAAGCCATCCGCTTGATGGAGGAATCCGGTTTCGATCAAATGAGGGAATATTCCAATTTGATGGGTAACCTCTCGATGGTCTATGCCAAAACAGGTCATTATGAAGAAGCCATTGATTGGTCCCGAAAGAGTCTGGACCGTTATGCGCTGCGTAAGGAAAGCCACCATCCTGATTACCTGGCCAATTTACATAACCTTGCTTTATACCTGGAAGGCGACGGGCAGATGGACGCCTCTGTTGATTTGGCGCTGAAAGGCAATGCCGGCCTGTTGACTCAGGTGGACCGAAATCTGCTCCATTGGTCGGAAAGGGAGCTTGAATCATATATTGAACTGAACATCAGCAGGTATTTTGACTTCTACCACAGGCTGTATCTGCATCAGGGGGAAGAACATCCTTCTCTTGCTGGTCAGGCATATGACAATCAGCTTTTCCTGAAGGGTTTGCTTCTTCAGTCAGCACAAAAGGTACAGCAAATGGTGGCTCAGAGCCAGGACAGTTTGCTGAATGATCTTTCTAACAGTCAGAAAAACCTGCGGGAAGAGATTGAGGCTTTGTATGCCCTGCCTGTGGATCAGCGGGTTGAGGATCCTGAAGAATTGGAAGCAACATACGATTCCTTGCAAAAGCGGATCAAGAGAAGACTTGCGGAGGTGTCGGAAACAGGCGCTAATTCTTTTCCCGGGATGGAAGCAGAGGCTGTTTCCTTCCGGCAGATTCGCGAGGCCCTAAGCCAGGGAGAAGCAACCATTGAATTCCTGAGCTTCCGGTATTATGACCTTTTACGGCCAACGGATTCCATTTTCTATTGTGGATTGGTGCTGCGCCCCGATTACGAATACCCGCGAATGGTCTTCCTGACGGTGGGACGTGAGCTGGAACCTTTCACCACACAACATCCTGATCAGGTCTATGCCCCCGGCAACGATCGCCTTTATAAATTGCTGATTGAACCTATGCAGCCGCTACTGGAAGGAGTGAAAAGCATTTACTTCTCTCCAACGGGACTGCTGCACCGCTTTTCCTTTGCTGCCATTCCTATGCCTAAAGGTGGTGTGTTGTCTGACAAATTTATTTTGCATAACCTTGCCTCCACTCGGAACGTTGTTGATGCCCAGACTTCATTCAGCGCGGAAACAGGTATTCTCTACGGCGGCATTGATTACAATACCGATACGGCTACCCTGGCCCGATTAGCAGGGAATTACGAGCATGGGACGCTGTCCGAGGCAGGTGATGAAGCAACCACCCGTAGCTTCAGGGGTTCAGAATGGACTTACTTGCCCGGCACACATGCTGAAGCTGAACAAATTAGTCAATTGCTATCACGCGGGCATATTTATTCATTGACGCTTACAGGTCAGGAAGCAACTGAAGAGTCCTTTAAAGCCCTCAGCGGGCATTCACCCGCTATCATTCACGTGGCCAGCCATGGCTTTAGTTTCCCTCCGGAAGGGGATGAGAATTTCCATCGCGATATGTTGGATCCTCGCACCCAGCAGGTGTTTAGTCTGGCGGACCATCCCTTGCTGCGCAGCGGTCTGTTGTTTTCCGGGGCCAACCAGTCCTGGGTCAGGGGAGTACCTCCTACAGGTGCAGAGGATGGCATCCTGACAGCCTATGAGTTGTCGAATATGGATCTGGAAAAAACCCAGCTGGTGGTGCTTTCCGCCTGTGAAACGGGCCTGGGCGACATCAAGGGAAATGAAGGCGTGTTTGGTCTACAACGGGCCATGTTTATGGCAGGGGTCAGGAATCTGATTGTATCGCTTTGGGAGGTTCCCGATTTTGAGACCATGGAGCTTATGACCCTGTTTTATGCCAGGCTGGTGGTGGGCGATTCCATCGAAACAGCCTTAAAAAAGGCAAGGCAGGAGATGAAAAGCCAGTACCCGGATCAACCTAGCCTCTGGGCTGGGTTTGAGCTGATTCGTTAAATATAAACCATTTTTTTCCTATGAGGCAAACAGGAAACCCGGGTAAAACAAAACAGAAAGCTTCTGTTTGGCGTTTAGGTTTGCTGAAGGCCGGACTGAGTAAGGCCATTCATTTTTTCTTTCCGGGAATGTACTGGAAACATGCTGCCTGGTCGGCATTGCATTCCATATGGTTGATTGCACTGGTGATGCTTTGGCTGGGCTATGTGAACGTGATGGATGGCTTCGGCTTCATGAACGACCATATGAACATGCGGGCCTTTGTGAATGATGTGGTCTTGCGGAAGCCTCCTCCAGATAATATTTCTGACCGATACCTGGTAATCAATACATCCAAAAATAATGCCCTGATGCCTTTGGATAACGATAATACCATTAACACGGTCATTACCGACAGGAGGCTGCTGGCTGAGAAACTGAAGATCCTGGATGAACATTCCGACAAGATCGCTTTTGTGCTCTGTGATGTGTTTTTTGAATTTCCTTCAGCCGATGTTGAAGCCGACAGCCTTTTGCAGGAAGTCATCCAGAGCCTTTCGGCTAAGCAAAAGTTTGTGATGCCTGCCTATTACAACGACCAGGAAAGAACGATGGTGCCCCCGGTATTTGAGGGTACCACAGGGCTTTCTCAATACCGCTCTTCTTATCTCAATGAACAATTTCTGAAGTATTCCTTCATCCTTTATGGTAAGCACAAGCAGGCTCCCCTGGTAGCCTTCGAAGGTATTTCCGGAAAAACCATGGAAAAAAAGAAGTTGTGGTTCATTCCCTATTATACGCTTGGCGGCCGTTGGGCGCTAAACACCATCATTCCGGAGTTCAGATACATCCAGTCGGATTTTGTGGAAGGGCTGAGCTATTTTCATTTGGGCCTTTTCGAAGATTATTTCATTGGCGAGGGGCAGGTAGTGGTCATTGGCGATATTGAAGGTGTTTATGATGTGCATCAGACCATCTCTGCCTTTGCCGCCGGGCCCATAGTATTGATCAATATCCTTGAATCCCTCAGGAATGGTGACAATATCATTGCCCTGGGATACCTGTTGCTGCTTTTTGTGGTCTTCTTTTATGTAACCTATCATACCTTTTTTTATAAAAGGGAGTTGCCGGAAGGCAAATCGCTGTTTCAGCGCATTTGGTTTTTCGTCCTTGAGAAATGGAGCTATTTTGTCATCCTGGCCCTGGTGTATGTTTCGATGATTTTTTTTCATCATTACATTCATATCCTGATTCTGCTCAGTTATTTTGGCCTGATAGAGACTACAGGGGCCATTCTGCGCAAGAAACGTGAACAGCAGGAAGTTTAAGGCAGGTCCCTCATGAACTGCAAGATTTACGGTGAATATCCTTTCCTCGCCTTTTTTATATTGCTATTTTTATGGTCGGAAATCAACCCGTTGAATCGCATCACATAAAACCAAAACAACATGAAGAGACTTCTCCTACTTGCCAGCCTCTTACTGGCATTTTCGGTCACGCTGCCGGCTCAGCGCAAAGCCATGATTCCAGAAGACCTCTGGGCGCTGAACCGCATCAGCGATGTGCAGGTGTCGTCCGACGGAAGCCAGGTCCTGTATGGGGTGACTTCTTATGACATTGAAGCCAATAGCGGAACCCGCGACCTTTTTGTCGTGGCGGTCGAGGGTGGACAAGCCCGCAACATCACCCGTTCTGAGGCTAGTGAGGCCAATGGCGTTTGGAGGCCCGACGGATTGAAGATCGGTTTTATCCGCGACGGGCAATTGTGGGAAATGGAACCCGATGGCAGCAACCCCATGAAGCTTACTGAGATTGCCGGCGGGATCACCGGATTCGGGTATTCGCCTGATATGAAGCACATCTTCTTTACCAAACCAGTGAAGATGCTTCCCACTGTTCAGGATCTCCATCCAGATCTTCCCAAGGCAAATGCCCTAATCTACGACGACCTGATGTACAGGCACTGGAACGACTGGTCCGATGCCTATTACAGCCACATCTTCCTTGCTCCTTATATGGACGGGATGATCGGCCGCCATTGGGACATTATGGAAGGGCAACCTTATGACTCCCCCGTGGCGCCCTTTGGAGGCAATGAACAGATTGCCTGGACTCCCGACGGCAAAGCCATTGCTTATACCTGCAAAAAGCTTGAAGGCAAGGAATGGGCTGTAAGCACCAATACCGATGTTTACCTTTATGAACTGGCTGGAGGGCTGACTAAAAACCTGACGGAATTCAATCCGGGCTACGATAAAAACCCGGTCTTCTCACCCGATGGCCGCTATATGGCTTGGGAGAGCATGGAACGGCCAGGCTTTGAAGCCGATAAGAACCGCATCCTGATCATGGACTTCCAGACAGGCAACTGGCACGATTATTCAGAAGGCTTCGACCAGAGCTCCGACCACTTCGTTTGGTCACTTGACAGCAGAATGCTTTATTTTCTGAGCGGGGTAAATGCCACCTATCAGCTTTACTCCCTGGATATGGGCAGTGGTCGAATTAACCAGATTACTAGCGGTATGCACGATTATCAATCTGTTGCCCTGGCAGGGAAATACCTTATCGCCCAGCGCATGAGCATGTCGATGCCCACTGAGATCTACCGCGTAGAGACAGGCCTGAGGGGCGCTGCACAGGAAGCCATCACTTCTGTAAATGCGGAGGTGCTGAATCGCATCGAATTGGGCCGTGTGGAACAACGCTGGGTGAAAACCACCGACGACAAGGATATGCTTGTTTATGTGATCTACCCACCCAACTTCGATCCCAATAAGAAATACCCCGCCCTGCTGTATTGCGGGGGAGGCCCCCAGAATGCAGTGAGCCAGTATTTCTCCTACCGCTGGAATTTCCAGATCATGGCAGCCCACGACTACATTGTCGTGGCCCCCAACCGTCGCGGCTTACCTACCTTCGGACAGGAGTGGAATGACCAGATCAGCCAGGATTATGGTGGGCAGAATATGAAAGATTATTTCAGTGCCATCGATGCCGTTGCGGCCGAGCCTTATGTGGATGAGAACCGTCTGGGTGCCGTAGGGGCAAGCTATGGGGGATTCTCCGTTTACTGGCTGGCAGGCAACCACAACGGGAGGTTTAAGGCTTTCATCGCCCATTGCGGGATGTTTAACTTCGAGAGCTGGTATGCCAGTACAGAGGAGATGTTCTTTGCCAACTGGGATTTGGGCGGCGCTTACTGGGAGAAGCCCCAACCGCATAGCTACGATTTCTCTCCGCACAACTTCGTGGGTAACTGGGATACGCCCATCTTGGTGATTCACGGGGGCAGAGATTACCGCGTGCCCAAATCCGAGGGGATGCAGGCCTTCAATGTAGCCCAGCTGCAGGGCATCCCCAGCCGCTTTATGTTCTTCCCCGAAGAAAGCCATTTTGTGCTCAAGCCCCAGAACAGCATCCTCTGGCAACGTGAGTTCTTCAAGTGGCTTGATCAGTGGCTTAAATAATCAGGGCTTTTTACGTAAGTTTTTTTTCTCAGACTGGAGGCGCTTGGTCTCCAGTCTTTTTTTTACGCTGGCGCCCGTGGGACGGGTGCGAACCCGTTTCTTGGGGATATGAAGGGCTTTTTCTACCCATTCATAAAACTTCGCAATGCAGTCTTCCTTGTTTTTCGCCTGTGATCGGGTCTTTTCGGAACTGACCATTAATTCACCTTCCGCATTGATGCGCTTCTTGAGTTTTTGCAGGATCCGTTCCTTTTCTTCCTCATTGAGTAAGGCAGAATTTTCAATATGAAAGTAAAGCTCCACGCGGGTTTCAGTCTTGTTCACATGTTGCCCGCCCGGCCCACTGCTGCGTGCAGTCTGAAAACGGAGCTCGGGAAGAAAATTTCGCTCAGCAACAGGAGGGAAGTTCATCATTCAACGGGTTTTAAAGGCCGGGGTATTTGCGAACTCCGGCAATAGGAATAACAATTACCAAAGATAAAACAAGTTGAAAGATTGAAACAACAAGCTTCGGGTGTTCATTTCCGATGAATTTGGATAAATTTGTTTAACAAAAGCTTTGAACATTTTGAAGAAAAATAAAAACAACAGGCTCTATGACTGGCTGGCAATATCCCTGGTAGTAATCCTGGCTGCCGTGTTCCTCTTTTTTAAGCAGGAAAAGCCTATGCCAAACCCTGGCTTCTTTGCTTCCACCCAAACCATTGATCAATCCTCTCTACAAACTGAAGAAACCTATAGTGAAATGGAAACCCCTTCCGAAAGTCAGATCCCTTCAATTCCCCTTGAGCTTTTGCTGGGAAACCTTGATCCCGCCACCAATGACCAGTTTGTCCGGATTGAGGAAAGTTTTGCAAACCGTTCAGGAATGTTTATGCACCGTGAAGCCTATGAAGCCTTTGTGAAAATGGACTCAGCGGCTCAAGCTGATGGGGTGAACCTGACCATCGTTTCTGCCATGCGTACCTTCAGCCATCAGCGCCGCATATGGAACGACAAATGGAATGGCAGGCAAATACTCGAAGGCAACATCCGTGCAACCAGTATCGCCGACCCCGTGGAGCGTGCCCGTGAGATCCTTCGCTTTAGCGCCATGCCAGGGACTTCCCGTCACCATTGGGGTACCGATATCGACCTGAACAGCCTGGTGAACAGCTATTTTGAGTTGGGGCAGGGCAAGAATGTTTACGACTGGCTATTGGCCAATGCCTCCCGCTATGGCTTCTGCCAGCCCTATACCGCCCGCAATGCACAGCGCCCTGAGGGCTATGAAGAAGAAAAGTGGCATTGGTCATATAAGCCTTTAGCTGCAAAATATCTTTCAGCTTTTGAAGCAAGCGTCCAATACGATCATTTGAAAGGTTTTGATGGATGGGAAACCGCAGAAGAACTCAAGGTGATTGAAAATTATGTATTAGGAATAGATGAAAAATGTAAAATGAAAAATTAAAAATGATTAAAGTTAATGATTAGCTTCTCATACACTCACCATTCATCACTATTTACTCTTTCAGATCTTCCCGGTAATTGATGTTATGAAACATTTCCTTATGGTAAAAGGGCTGGTTGCTTAGTTCCGGGTAGGACACCTTCAGCCCTTCAAGCATATCCAGTATCCTGAATTTTTTCTGCTGAATGGCCTGTTCTACTGTGATCAGGCATTCTTTTTTCATGGCCATGCAAAGGGTCTCGCGAAAGCCATTATTCAATGGCACGGCGGCTTGGTAATTCCCAAGATGAGACAACAAGAAGGGAAAGACTATGCCCTTCACCCCGGGCATATCGCAGCCCAGGAAGAAAACCACCTTTCCCTTTGCGTGCGAAAGTCCGCTATGCATACCACCCAGCGGACCACAATCGGGATAAAAATCCACAATGGTTTTAAGTCCTGTAAAAGCATAGGCTTCAGGCTGGTTGGTGCTTACCAGCACCTCCCCGCAAAAAGGCTGCAGGATTTCGATGGCGCGCTGCACCAAGGGCTTTCCGTGGTAAGGGAACAACCCCTTATCGGTGCCAAAGCGGCTGCTTTTTCCCCCGGCAAGGACCACCCCCGTGAGTTCCTCTATCTGATTATGCATTTTCATTCCTGGATGTTTTAGCTTGTCAGGATTTCTCTGATCTTCCCAAGTATTTCTTCTTCAGGCATTTCTTCAACCTCAAGCATTACAGGATCGCCCAGGGCCCAAAGGCTGGTGATGCTGTCTATGAGCGATGGCCTGACCACAAGCAGGGTAGGCCCGATGCGTCTGGATAATAGATCCCGCAGGGGTTCTGCCCAGCCTTTCCCTTTCAGCTCCAGCGGGCCTGCTTCATCCACGATCAGCAAGTCGCTTTTTAAGGCCGCAGGTCGTTTCAGGACCTGAATCCCAAAATCGTGTCCATCCTCCAAAAAGGAAAAGGGAATGGGGTTGTCCTGGTGGCTTTCCCCTGTTCGGGTGGCGTAAGGTACTTCCTGCCCTGTTGAGAGGTCACGAATCAGGTAGCCGGTCCTTTTGCCTTCAAGCATAACGGCCGGAGCAGCAATGCCTGCAATGCTGTGTCCTTCCTCCCGGAGCCTTTGCGCAAGGTTCAGTACGGTGGTAGTTTTGCCCGATCCCCGCCCGCCCGTCAGGATGACAACCCCGGGTTGCGGCTGCCGGCTTTTCATATACTCAAGAGCAGGTTCAAGATTGCCTGCCAGTTGCTGCAGGGCATCTCCGGGCCTTTTCCAGGATTCCCTTTTTGGGAGGATCTCCAGCAAGAGGGGAGTAGTTTGAAAAGCAATGCGTGAGGCCATCAGGAAATTGCCCAGGTTTCGCTGCCTGAACCATCGCGTCAGGGCAGGATTGCGCAGCTCCCGCCCCAGTGCCCTGAAGCCGGTTATGACTACCAGGGCCCGCAGGCCCATATTCATGCCGGTTTGCAGTCCTTCAACGCTCAGCCAGTGCTGGCTGGGCTCCTTGCCAAGCAGCAGGCCTGAGAGCAGGGCCAGGATAAACAGGCCAATCCAGAAACCGGGTTTCTGCAATACCCCCCTCAGTAAAGTTCGGTCATACCAGGCCGCAATGGTTAACAGGCTAGTCACCATCAGGATGGAGGGTAAGGCAGACAGTTTCTGCAGCAGGAGCAGGGCACTAATGAGAATGGCCAGAATCAGCAGAGGTGTCCAGGTGGAGGAATGGCTAGGGATATCTGCTTCGTGCTTTTGCCGCAAACCTGAAGGGGAAAGGCTGTCCCAGGCAATGGGGTTTGTTTTTTTTGTGGACCTGGACACCATGATGCCCAGCACGGCCGCCAGCATCCCGCCGGCAAAAAACAAGGACGCCAGAACCCACAAGGGGGTCCAGTATCCCGGGAAGCTAAGGCCGGTATTCACAAAGAGATAATCCACCGTTCGCTGATACAGGTCCACCATCGATGCCCCATAAACGATCAGGGCAGTGAGGATGCGTTGCACCAGGTTCCAGCTCATCGCCAGTCCCCCGCCTGCCAGGTAAGCTGCCGGGTTGCGTCCGCCCAGCACTACGGCTCCCTGCATCAGTAAGGCCTGGGCGCTGATGGCGATCATCGGCCCAAAGATGGCGTGGCTGGGGGATAAGGTTTTAAGGGCAGCACAAATGATGCCTGCCCGCCAGATCAGTCCGCGCTGTGGCCACAGGCGGTGACCGGCTATCATCAGCAAGATGCCAATGGCCGTGAGCAGGTTGCTGCTGAATGGGATCCGCAAGTTGTGCAGGAAAGAGCCCAGTACGATCTCTGAGGCGCCCCACAGGCTTCCTACCACGGCCGCTTTTAGCCATATGTCACGGTTTTGATCTGTCAAAGCCTATACCCCCACCCGGAAATAGGATGCATAAAAAATATAACGTCCGCAGATCTCCGAAAGGACCAACAGCGCAAAGGCCAGGTAGGCCCATCCGGCAGCCCCCCGGGCACTCAAATTCAAAAAACCCGGGTACCACCAGGCCAGCAGCGAGAAACCCAGAATCAGAAACAGCAGTCGGGCAGCCTTCCAGGCAAAAGGGACCACCGGGGCAGGGAAGGAGGAAGCTTGCTGCACCTCAGCGGGGATCAGGGTGGTGAGAAGATGTATGAAAACCCCAAGGGCCACCACGAAAAACAGGATGCTGACCACCATCCGAACCTGGAATACCTCAAGGCCTTTGGCGTGCAGGAAAACAACCATACAGATCATTACTCCTGCACCCAGCAACAGCCCGCTGTTGAAAAACTTCACCACCGTCAGGGGCGTGTTCCAGGCTGGCACTGTAGGAATCATATACAGGCGCGCCATTGTCCAGATGAGGGTGATGCCCGCGATGAGAGAAGCCAGGTAAAGGATCTTAAAAGAAGCTGGGGAAGGGATGCCGAAACGGGCCGAACTCCAAAGCATGGCAAGGCTGAAGAGGAACAGGGATACCAGCAGGATCTCCCGGCTCAGGAAGCTGCTGCCAAAATTCCCGAGGGCGAAGACCGAATGCAGGGGCCTGCCCAGATGAAGGAATGAAAGCACCAGCGCAACTCCCATACCTGCCATGGCCGTGAAACTTACCAGGCGCCTGAGCTCACCCCCGGCGGTAAGGTCCTGGGTCCTTACGAAAAGGAAAATCACCAGGCCAGAAAAAATGATCCCCATGCTTAATTGCGAAAGCAGGGTGAAAAATATCAATGGCCATTCGTTGCTTTGCATTTATCTGACCTCCTCAATGTTAGCGATATGTGCTTTATGTTTCTCTGAGATATTAACCCCCGGATGGGGTTTAACCACCAAAGCCGGATCAGTATAGGTATTATTTGGGAGGGGGAAAACCTCGTTGACGCTCCCATAGCGCTCCCTGAGGGTTTCCAAATCGCCGAAATCAATGGCGCGCATGGGGCAGGCCGCCACGCAGGCAGGGGGCTGGCCTTGTTCCAGGTAGTCGATGCAGAAGTTGCACTTGGTCATAATCTTTTGATCCGTATCGAACTGAAGTGCGCCATAGGGGCAGGTCCATTCGCAATAGCGGCAGCCCATGCATTTCCGGGCATCGATCAGCACTACCCCCAGCTCATTCCGGGTGATGGCCTTGTTGGGACAGGATTTCAGGCAAATGGCATCCTGGCAATGATTGCAGGCCATCGAGACGTGCCACGAGAAGATTTCGGGCACCCAGGCTGCACCCTGCTGTACCCATTCGCCTCCGCTCACCTCATACACCCTGCGCCAGCGCACCCCCATCGGCGAGTCGTTCTTGTCCTTGCACGCCACCTGGCAGGTCTTACAACCCGAACAAGCCGACGCATCAAAAAAGAAACCCAGCTGCTTTTCCATACCCCTTAAAATTTTTCATTTTTCATTTTTTACTTTTCATTTTCCGGGCTTCCACCATGATCGTATGCTGTGCATTCCCAAAAGCCAGGGGCGTCCAGCGGTGGCTGGTCAGTACATTGACATTGCCGCGGCGATCGACGCCATCCTCATCTGGCGCCCACCAGGCGCCCTGGGGGATATTGACTACCCCGGGCATAATTTTTTTGGTGAGCCGGCAGGGGATGGCCAGTTTTCCGCGATCGTTGTATACCATTACCATATCCCCATCCTTAATGCCACGTGGTTCGGCATCCAAAGGATTCATGAATACCCTTTGCGGGAAGGCTTCTTCCAGCCAGTCGATGCCATCGTGGGTAGAGTGCACCCGCGGCATATAATGATGTCCAAGGGCCTGCAGCGGAAACTTTTGGGCCTCTTCCCCGAAAGGGCTTTCCCATTCCTGTATGTACTTCGGAACGGCAGGAATGGTAT
>JAZBOS010000103.1 GCA_036351255.1 Bacteroides sp. | reverse complement strand
GAAGGAATTGAGAAGATTGAAAACAGTCACTTCGACGTGGTGCTGTGCGACATCAAGATGCCCAAGATGGATGGGCTGGAGGTGCTTAACAAGATCCAGGAGAAAGATCCGGATGCCACGGTTGTGATGATCTCTGGCCATGGGTCTATCGACACTGCCGTTGAAGCCATCAAGAAGGGCGCTTTTGATTTCATTTCCAAACCCCTCGACCTGAACCGTCTGCTGATCACCATCCGCAATGCGATGGACAAGACCCAACTGGTGACCGAAACCAGGGTCCTGAAACGCAAGGTGAGCAAAACCTACGAGATGATCGGCAACTCGGAGGCCATCCATAAGATCAAGGAGATGATCGAGCGCGTGGCTCCCACCGATGCCCGAATATTTATCACCGGGCAGAATGGCACGGGTAAGGAACTGGTAGCCCGATGGCTGCATGAATTGAGCAACCGTTCCAAAGGTCCCTTTATTGAAGTCAACTGTGCGGCCATCCCCTCAGAGCTGATCGAAAGCGAACTCTTTGGTCACGAAAAAGGTTCGTTCACCTCGGCCATCAAACAAAAGAAAGGCAATTTTGAATTGGCTAGCGGGGGAACCCTTTTCCTGGATGAGATCGGCGATATGAGCCTTGCAGCGCAGGCCAAGGTGCTCAGGGCCCTGCAGGAAAACAAGATCACACGTGTAGGGGGTGAAAAAGATATCCCGGTTGACGTAAGAGTGGTTGCGGCCACCAACAAAAACATTCACAAAGAGATCGAAAATGGCAATTTCAGGGAAGACCTTTACCACCGCCTGAGCGTTATTCTTATTCACGTCCCAACCCTGAATGAACGTACGGATGACATTCCACTGCTGGCCAATCATTTCCTGGAACAGGTTCTGGCTGAGCAGGGCATGGCCCCGAAAGCTTTTACAGAAGGGGCTTTTGATGCCCTGAAAAAGATTGAATGGACCGGCAATATCCGCGAGTTGCGTAACGTGGTGGAGCGGCTCGCCATCTTGTGCGACAAGGAAATCACCGGCAAAGATGTGGAAACCTTCGCACAACCCTTGAGCGCGGTAAAAAGGTGAGTTTTGGATTTTTTGGTTAAACCTTTGTTATTAAAACATACAATCCTTTCATAATCAATGAAGAAAATTTTTCCTGCATTTCTGTTATTTCTTTTGTTGCTTACCTTTTCCTTTTATGGGACATATGCGAGCAGTAAGACTAGACTGCCCTTAAACCCTAATAGCCGTATCACCGTTTTTCTTGATACAGAACGTTGGTTTGATGACGATTTTGTAAGGCAAGAAATTACTATTGTCAATTACGTTCGTGATCGTGAACAGGCCGATGTGCATATCATAGTGACCCGTCATGACGCAGGAACAGCAGGTACAAATTATGCCATTTCATTTATCGGCAACCGCTCGTTCATTGGAAAGAACCATGAATTTACCTATTGGGCTCCATCAACCAATTCAAGCGACGATACCCGACGCGGATATACAAATATTCTTAAAATAGGTTTAGTTCCCTATCTTGCTTCAACATCAGAAATTGAAAGGATACATGTAGATTTTTTAATGGACCAGGAAGACCTTTCAGAGATAGCTAAGGCATCCTTTGAAACTGATCCCTGGAAAAGCTGGGTGTTCGAATTATATGGGGGTGGAAACTTTGAGAAAGAAGAAAAACTCAGCCATTTTTCTTTCAGGACAGGTTTTTTTGCCGACAGAATAACAGCGGAATGGAAGATCAGGATAAGACCTTATTTTAATTTCAATAACAGCACCTATATTACCACTGAAGGAGATATTGTTAATTCAACACACAGGCACGGCTATTCAGCTTATGTAATTAAAAGCCTGAACAACCATTGGTCAATGGGGGTTTTTAGTTCAGGATTATCCAGTACTTTTCATAATATGGATCTTAGCCTAGACCTTGTTCCGGCCATTGAATGGAGCCTATTCCCTTACGATGAAGCTACCAGAAGGTCTGTAGTCCTTGCATACCGAATGGGATACGGTCACAATGACTATATGGAAACCACCATTTTTAGCAAGAATGAAGAATGGGTATGGACACAATCGCTTGAAGCCTCGGCCAGGTTTCAGCAACCCTGGGGCAATGTTCGGGCAGGTCTTACCGGTTCAAATTACTTTAATGATTTTTCAAAAAATCGGGTGCAGGTTTATACCAGCCTCAATTTAAGGATATTCCAGGGTTTTAGCCTAAACCTTTACGGAAACTATGAAATTATTAATGACCTGATTGCCATTCCGGCCGGTGACCTCTCGCTGGAAGAGATCCTGCTGGCACGATCACAACAAGCCACTTCTTACAGCATTTCAGGATCCATTGGGTTAAGCTATACTTTTGGCTCAAGGTACAGCGCTGCTTATAATCCAAGACTTTAATGAGCGGGAGATGTTTGTCGCAAGTCAGGATAAAAGGGAAAAAAAGAAGAAAGCGCTTTAATACCATAGCTTTAAGCGCTTACTGAAATAAAAACACTCCCTAAAATAATAAATTAAAAAGCCCGTCAGATCCTGGCGGGCTTTTTGTTATTTGGAAAATCAGTTCCTTATTCAGCCTTTGAATATTCCATTGCAGCATGGCGCTTGTAGGTTTCAAAACGCCATTTTGCATTTTCCTGGGCTGCTTTGAACAGTGCATCGGCTTCCTTGGGGAAGGCTTTCTTCAATGAGCTGTAGCGTACCTCAGAGGAAAGGAAGTCCTGGAACTTGCTCCAATCGGGTTCTTTCGAATCGAGCTGGAAGGGGTTCTTGCCTTCAGCTTCCAGCGCGGGGTTGTAACGATAGAGGTGCCAGTAACCCGCTTCGACTGCATCCTGGGTCTGCTGCTGGGATTTGCCCATCCCGGCACGGAGACCGTGATTAATACAAGGTGAATAGGCAATGATCAGTGAGGGTCCGGGATAAGCTTCAGCTTCGCGGATGGCCTTCAGGTATTGATTCTGATTGGCACCCATGGCCACCTGTGCAACGTAGACATAGCCATAGCTTAAGGCCATCATACCCAAGTCTTTTTTGCGGACCCGCTTACCTGAGGCAGCGAATTTGGCAATGGCGCCTATGGGGGTCGACTTGGAAGCCTGTCCACCGGTATTGGAGTAAACCTCGGTATCCATCACAAGGATATTCACATCCTCACCTGAAGCTATTACGTGGTCGAGGCCACCATAACCAATGTCGTAAGCCCAGCCATCACCACCGAAGATCCAGACAGATTTCTTCACCAGGTATTGCTTTAGGTCAAGGATTTGTTTGGCAATGGGGAGTTTTTCCTTTTCGAGGGCAGCCACCACTTTATCAGATGCCTCCTTTGACTTGAGGGCATCGTTCATACCTTCCAGCCAGAGTTTAAAGGCTTCTTTGGCATCTGCGCCCAGGTCTTCGTCGAGACCGATTTCCATCAGGCGGGCAATGCGTTCGCGAAGCTTTGTAACACCAGTAGCCATGCCAAAGCCATACTCGGCATTGTCTTCAAACAGGGAGTTGGCCCAAGCGGGACCGCGACCGTCCTTGTTGATGGTATAGGGGGTTGCGGGAGCCGAACCACCATAAATGGAGGAGCAACCTGTTGCATTTGCAATCATCATCCTGTCGCCATAAAGCTGAGTGATAAGCTTAATGTAAGGCGTTTCACCACAACCCGCACAAGCACCACTGAATTCAAATAGCGGTTGGGCAAACTGGCTGTTCTTCACAGACTGCTGCTTGTCAACGATGGTATCTTTATAGGTAACATTCTTAATGATCTTATCCCAGCGCTCATTTTCGTGCAACTGTGATTCAAGGGTTTCCATTACGAGCGCCTTTTCAGGGGCTGGGCATACGTCGACGCAGTTACCGCATCCGGTGCAATCGAGTGGGCTCACCTGCATGCGATATTTATAGCCGGCAAGTTTACCCTTGGTAATATCAAGCACAGGGGTGTCCTTGCCCACTTTTTCAAGTTCTTCGTCGGTCATCAGGAAAGGACGAATCACTGCGTGGGGGCAGACATAAGAACACTGATTACACTGGATGCAATTCTCCAGATGCCATTCAGGAACGTGGACTGCAATACCCCTTTTCTCGTATGCAGTAGTTCCTGCCGGGAAAGTACCATCTTCGCGGTCGAGGAATGCGCTAACCGGCAAGTCATCGCCTTTCTGGGCATTGATGGGGAATACTATATCACTGATAAAATCAGGAACATCCTTACGCTTTTCAGGCGCTTTCACTTTTACATCCTTCCAATCGGCTGGTACTTTAACGCGGATGACCTCTGATCCACCGCGATCAACAGCTGCATTGTTCATACGTACCACTTCTTCCCCCTTACGGCCATAGGTCTTATAAATGGCATCCTTCATTTCCTTCACGGCTTTATCGTAAGGAATCACTTCGGCCACTTTAAAGAAAGCCGACTGCATGATGGTGTTGGTACGGTTGCCCAGGCCAATGTCCTCTGCAATCTGGGTAGCATTGATGATGTAGAACTTAATCTCTTTTTCGGCCATATACTTCTTCATATGGTCGGGGATGCGGTTTTGGGTCTCTTCCACCTCCCAGATGGAGTTCAGCAGGAAAGTACCGCCTTTTTTCAGTCCCTTGAGCATATCGTACTTTTCGAGATACGCCGGAACGTGGCAGGCAACAAAATTAGCTGAGTTAATCAGGTAGGGCGAGCGGATGGGTGAATCCCCAAAACGAAGGTGGGATACGGTAATACCGCCTGATTTCTTGGAATCGTAACTAAAGTAACCCTGGGCATATTTATCGGTGGTATCACCAATGATCTTGATGGAGTTTTTGTTGGCACCTACAGTACCATCAGAACCCAAGCCGTAGAATTTGGCTGCATAGTTGCCTTTGGGAGAAACATCAATATCTTCCCCAACGGGCAGCGAATGGAATGTCACGTCGTCAACGATACCCACGGTAAACTGATTCTTGGGTTCGGCCATTTTCATATTATCGAACACCGCGATCATATGAGCAGGAATAGTGTCCTTAGAGCTCAGTCCATAGCGTCCACCAACAATAATGGGGGCATCTTTTTTGCCATAGAACAAGTCGCGTAAATCAAGGTAGAGGGGATCGCCATTGGCGCCGGGTTCCTTTGTACGGTCAAGGGCAGTGATACGCTTAACGGTTTTAGGCAAAACCTTGAAGAAATATTTAGCCGAAAAAGGCCTGTAAAGGTGTACGGAAATAAGCCCCACCTTTTCACCCTTTTCGATGAGATGGTCGATGGTTTCCTTTAAAGTTTCCGTAATGGATCCCATAGCGACGACAATATTCTCGGCATTGGCGGCACCGTAATAAGTAAAGGGATGGTACTCGCGTCCTGTTATTTTGGAGACTTCTTTCATATAATCTTCAACAATATCGGGAACGGCATCATAGAAGCGGTTGGCAGCTTCCCTCGATTGGAAATAGATGTCGGGGTTCTGTGCGGTACCGCGGGTTACGGGGTGCTCAGGGTTGAGGGCCCTGTCGCGGAATGCCTGAAGGGCCTCCACATCCATTAGTTTTGCCAGTTCTTCCTGATTGGCTTCTTCTACCTTCTGGATTTCGTGAGAAGTACGGAAACCATCGAAGAAGTGCAAGAAAGGAACCCTCGACTTTATGGCAGCCAGATGAGCCACTGGGGCTACATCCATGATCTCCTGGACACTACCGGTAGCCAAAAGGGCAAAGCCGGTCTGGCGAGTGCTCATCACATCAGAATGATCACCAAAGATGGATAAGGCTTGGGCGGCAAGGCTGCGGGCGGATACGTGGAACACGCCAGGGAGCAATTCGCCGGAGATTTTATACATATTGGGGATCATAAGCAGAAGGCCCTGAGAAGCGGTATAGGTGCTGGTAAGGGCACCGGACTGTAAAGAACCGTGAACTGCACCGGCGGCTCCGCCTTCCGACTGCATCTCTACCAGTTTCACTTCTTCGCCAAAAATGTTCTTGCGTCCGTGGGCTGCCCACTCGTCCACATTCTCTGCCATATTAGAAGAGGGGGTAATAGGATAGATAGCAGCAACTTCACTGAACATGTAAGCAACATGCGAGGCGGCGTGGTTACCGTCGCAAGTAATGAATTTTTTCTTTTTTGTCATATTTGCTTTATTTAAAAAGAGTCTTATTATAAGGCAGTTAGGATCAATGTTTCAACGGGGCAAAATTAGTAATTTTTACCCATAGAAACCTGCAACAACGGCTATTTATAACGATTCTACTTAAGCAGGAAAGGGAGCATTGTTAATCAAAAAACATCCAGGAGACCCCAAATTTAAAGGCAAATCCGGGCAGAGGATAAAAGGGGATGGCATAAACCTGGGGAAAATCAGGGATAAAGCTGGTAATGTTTTGTGCTTTCAGGAAGAAGCGGGTACGTTTTACCTTTATGGTTACAAAAGCATCGGCAAGGAAGGTGTGGTCGGTCTCAAACCCATCCTGGGCATAGAACTGACGCACCACCGGCATATATCCCATCGGCGTATAAGGACCATTATAAAAGAGGTCGAACCCCACGTTCAGATCCATCGCTTTTTTGAACAGAGAAAAGTCGAAAAACACCGAGTGGTAGCTGACAAGTTCTGGAAATTGCTCAAATTCCTGTTCGCCAACATACTGGTAAAGGACTTTATGCCTTGTCTGGAAAACGCCGATGCCTGCCTTCAGGCCAATTCCTGCCGAGAGCAGGCTAAAGGTACTTGTGTTTTGCTGAGGAAGGGCCTCGGGCCCAAGGTAGGCCATGTTTGATAACAGATAATAGTTCCCTTCCAGGGAAAGCCAGTTCGACTGATAAAGTAAACGGGCGTGTCCAATTTGTTGTTTTAAGAAGTCGTTCTCCCACGAAATATAATTCCCATAAAACCTGGAGAAAGAATAGGGCACTTCTTGCTGGTAGAAGGCCGCCTGCATGGAGATCTGATGCTTTTGAACAGGTTTGCCCAGATTGATTGAAGCACCAATCCCAAGGTCCTCGTCATTATAGCCCCCAAGGGTAAGGTGAGCAAAAGCTTTTCCCGAAAGAAAACGGGTTTGATCGCTCTCAAGCTCTACGCCTTGAATCACCTGGTTGAACTGTTCATTCTGCTGAAGATATTCCTGATCTGAAGTATCCGTCCCCTCCCCTTCCCCGGGAATTGTTTCCAGATACAACGGTTGTTTGATATCAACCAGTTGGTGCTTAAGAAAGATCGTAAAATTAAAGGGAAATTTCCCCCTGCCGCTTTTAAGGGGGAAGTTGGACCAACTGACCAGGTTCTGAATGGTATTGACAAAGGTGGAGTCGAAAGTAGAATTTGAGTTAAAAGGATCGGTTTCATAAAAGCCCACAGGAGGAAGAGGATCGTCGAAAACGTACGCCAGCCTACGCCAGGAAAATTCGTGATTGATACGCCCGAGATTGATAAAACGTCGTGTTTCCAATGTATCATTCTCAGCACCTCCGACATAGAACCCTGTCTGGTAAAAGTGATGGATGGTCAGGGCAGTCTCCCGGTGTCGCAACTGAGCTTCTGGTAAGTATACAAAATCGCTATTGACGTCTTCCTCAAAAGCAAGTCTGTCGGTCAATCCACCTCCCTCCTGGTTCTCAAAGCGGTTGCTGACAAAGCTTCCCAATGCCTGATAACGTTTGCTGGGCAATTGAAAATCAAGGGTTAAATAAATATTAGAGTTTCGGGAAGCTGTTTGCGTATAAAAACCAGGAGAATTAACTAACTGATAATTGAACCCGGCATGCAGGGTTTCATGAAACTTCTGGTTGTGGAGGGCATTGAATAATTGTTCGCGCTCGGATCCCATCACATAGAAGAGATCGGTATATACATGAACAGGCCGGTAAAACCGAAGCGATTCATGCTTGAAACGATATCCGGGGAAAAGTTCCTGGCTATGCAATTGAAATCCATGGCCAAGCTCAGGACTAAATTGCAGCAAACGGGTGATGTGCCCGGGGTTTCCCTTGTTCACAAAAAAGAATTCCGAACGGTAAACAAAATCATAAAGCTGAAAACCCGTAATGGTGGTATCGATAATGTTTGGCAAAGCTTCAAATGGGCTTTGCAATTGTTCCTCTGAATACCAGGGTACCTCAGAAGTGGGTTTTAGGGTATCGGCAGTTTGGCCCAGAATGGAGAAATGACCCAAAATCAGAAAAATAAAACAGGAGAAAGCCTTCAGACGCGACATAAGTAGTGTAAATAAGCTTCAGAAAATAACGGGCAATTTCCCTGAAAAATTTTGGTAAAGGTAAGCATTTAGCTTTTATTAAAACCTTTTCCCAAATACAGGGAGAAAACATACGCCCTTTAGCCTGTCGGATGAATTCTGAAAAAATATGCCGCTTCAATCTTCATTGCGGGTAAAAAGAAAAAATTTTTACCTTAGGGCTTACTTATGACTTGGACAAAAGAACATATATCAATATTGGCGATTGTTGCCATTACCTCGTTTATGGGAACCTTCCTTATATCGTCGGTGAATATTGCTTTACCAGCTATTGAGGCTGACTTTGGACTGAATGCCGTTAGCCTTAGCTGGATAGTAACTGGTTTTTTGCTGGCTTCTGCCATATTCTTGCTTCCAGTGGGCCGTTTAGCCGACTCGCAAGGCATCAGGAGGCTTTTCCGAATTGGGCTGATCATTTTCACTGTGACCTCCCTGTTGTGTGGCATTGCCCCCAACGGTCTCTCGCTGGTTTTTTTCCGTTTCTTGCAAGGAACCGGGGCTGCCTTGACCACAACCACAGGACCTGCCATCCTGGTTTCGGAATTCCCGGCGAAAGAGCGTGGAAGGGTGCTAGGCATTTCTGTATCAGGTGTTTATCTCGGACTTGCAACAGGACCTTTGTTTGGTGGTTTTTTAACGCAGGCCCTCGGATGGCGTTCCATTTTCTTTCTTTCCGTTTTTATGGGCCTGGGGTCAATTATTCTTGCCTATTTTTTTCTCGGCAGGGATGGGATATTGGGTGACCGCAAATATGTTAACCTAAAGGGCTTGCTATTTTATATGCCCGGATTGTTTCTGATGGTGTTTGGATCTTCCTGGATCCCTTCCATCACTGGGTGGATTATGATAGGCCTCGGGCTTTTCCTGCTGGTTGCTTTCTGGTTACATGAGGGAAAATCCATTGCCCCCATATTCGATACCCGTTTATTCTCTGAGAATAGATTGTTTACTTACTCAAATCTGGCTGCCCTGATCAATTATAGCGCAACCTATGCCATTGTATTTTTCCTTAGCCTGTACCTTCAGAAAATACAACTCCTTTCCCCCCGTGAGGCCGGAAGCGTGCTTATTGCACAACCGATTATGATGGCCATTTTTTCCCCGCTTGCCGGGCGATTGTCCGATCGGATTCAACCCCGATACCTGGCCACAATGGGCATGAGTATGTGCACCCTTGGATTAGCTGCCTTTGCTTTTATTGGGCCTGATACATCCCTTGGCGTTATCATTGCCATCCTGATTTTTGTTGGACTTGGGTTTGCATTGTTTTCCTCTCCCAACATGAATACCATCATGAGCTCTGTAAACCGTCAGCAATACGGTATTGCTTCAGGAACCTCTGCCACCATGCGGGTCCTTGGCCAAATGACCAGTATGACCATCGCCACAATTTTCTTTGCACTGCTATTTCAGGGAAAAAGTATCGCTGCGGTAAGCGATGACTTATTCCTTCAGGCCCAGTTTTGGGGATTCATTGCCTTTTCTGGAATTGGAACAACTGGAATCTATTTCTCTTTTAACAGGGGAAAAATGGCCCGGGATTAAAGAAAACGAGAAATATGCTAAAATAGTAAAAGAAGTATCGTGTTTTTTGTTGGTCCACCTTGAAACTTATATCCCGGGAAAATTCCTACTGACTTGTTGAGTGTTTTTCTTCCCTGAGCCTTCCCTCCACTGGACTATTGAAAGCCCTTTTCTGGCTGTATTAATTTATTACAATATCATAAAAAAAGCCCCAACCATAAGGAAGGGGCTT
>JAZBOS010000102.1 GCA_036351255.1 Bacteroides sp. | reverse complement strand
GTTTCTGGTTTCCATAGTTTTCTGTTTCTCTGTTGGTTTACAAAGCCCCGGAGCCATGGCTCAGCAGGCTCAGGATGTGACGATCAGGGGCACCGTGATTGATCTCAGCGATCAAAGTCCCCTTCCCGGTGCCCACGTCACCCTGATTTCGCAGCGCGACACCACGCGCCTGGTACGTGGTATCACCGACCTTAATGGAAAGTTCAGTCTGAGAGCTGTTCGTGGCAATTACTTGTTGCGGGTGAGTTATATGGGTTTTGAAACAGTGGAACAAAACATCCGCGCCAGCGAGGCGGTCAACGAGACAGGGCGCATAGGCCTGGCACAAATCAGCGAGGTGCTGGGCGAAGTAATCATTTCGGGCGTCGCACCTACCACGCACCAGCGGGGTGACACCACAGCCTACAATGCTGCAGCTTTTAAGACCAACCCTGACGCCAATGCTGAAGACCTTATCCGCAAGATGCCCGGCATCACCGTCGAGGCAGGACAGGTGACCGCCCAGGGTGAACAGGTGCAGCGCGTGCTGGTCGATGGCCGCGAGTTCTTTGGCGATGACCCCAACATTGCCCTTCGTAACCTCCCCGCTGAGATGATCGAACAAATTGAAGTCTTCGACCGTCAAAGCGACCAGGCCCAGCTCACTGGCTTCGACGACGGGGAAGCTGAGAAAACCATCAACATCGTCACCCGGCAGGATCGCCGCAACGGACAGTTTGGAAGGGCCTATACCGGCTATGGCGATCAGACCCGCTACCAGGCCGGACTGGTGACCAACATCTTTATGGGCGAGCGCCGCATTTCGATCATGGGGATGAGTAACAACATCAATCAGCAGAATTTCTCCTCCGAAGACCTGTCCAGTTTCTTTGGCAGCTCGGGACGTGGTGGCAGGGGCGGACGGGGCCCGGGCGGCTTCGACCGCAACGAGTTTTTTGTCGGGCAGGTCAGTGGCCTCAACAGTACCAACTCCCTGGGGGTGAATTATTCTGATAACTGGAATGATAAGGCAGAAGTCAGCGGAAGCTACTTCTTCAACCACATGAAAAACAATAATGAAAGCTTCAGCGACCGGCAGTATTTCCTGGGCGATGATGCCTCGCAACTTTACCTGGAAGAGAACCGCTCCGACAGCCGCAATATGAATCATCGCCTGAGCGGAAGAATTGAATATGAGATCAACGAGAACAACACCCTGATCTTTTCGCCGCGCTTTCGTTATCAGGATTCACGGGCCAACAGCTATAACGATGCTTCCAGTTTTCTGCCCGATATGCAATTCCTGAACCAGTCTGTTACCGACTATGAGCGAAACTGGGATGGATATTCCATCAGCAATAACCTGAGCTACCGCCTGCGGCTCAATGAAAACGGCCGTTCCATCTCGTCAAGGGTTAATTTCAATGTCAATAACAACAAGAACCTTTACCTGCTGGATGCCCTCAGTGAATACTACGAAGGCCCCGTGATCGTAGAGGACCTCATCGACCAGCAGAGCGACTCGAAAACCCGTAGCACGGGCGTTTCGGGCAGCCTGAACTATAACGAGCCCATTTCCGAAAAGAGTATGCTACAGGTTTCCTACAACCTTTCTTATTCCGATAACGAATCGAATAAGTTGACAAATAGCTGGGACGTCCAGAGCCAGGGTTACACCTTGTTTGAGAACGAACTGTCGAGCGAGCTGACCAATGGTTACCTGACTAACCGCGGGGAGCTGAGCTACCGTTTCCGCGACGAGAAGTTCAACATCCAGGCCGGGGTATCCTATCAGAATGCCAGCCTGTCGGCCCTTCAAACCACCCCTTATTTTGCCGACCTCAGCCGGACTTACCAAAGCTTGCTGCCCAGCTTCAGGATGACGTATAACCTTTCGAAGACCAGGAACATCCGCATCCAGTATCGTACACGCACCAATGCCCCTTCGGTAAACCAGTTGCAGGATGTGGTGGACAATACCAACCCCCTCTTGCTCAGCACCGGTAATCCCGACCTGGAGCAAACCTACAGCCATTATGCCAACATCCGCTTCAACCTGGCCAACCCGGCCAAGTCGCGCACCTTCCTGCTGTTCCTTTTTGGTAACCTGAGCAACGACTTCGTGGCCACCTCCACCCTCATTGCCCAGACCGATACCATCCTGCCCAACGGGCTGGAATTGCCGCGCGGGGGGCAGTTCAGCCAGCCGGTGAACCTCGACGGCTACGGGAGCATCCGCTCGATGGTGACCTATGGTTTTATGTTCAACCCCATCAAGACCAATATCAACTTCAACGGGGGCGTCGGTTATACCCGGAGCCCCGGCCTGATCAACGGGCAGGAAAACACCGCCAACACCATGAGCCTGTCAGCTGGAGTGGTGTTCAGCAGCAACATCAGCGAGAACCTTGATTTCACCCTCCATTACAGGGGCAATTACAATGTAGTGGAGAATACTCTCAGACCCCAGCTCAACAACAATTACTTCTACCACCTCAGTGGGGCCAAGGTCTCCTGGATCTTCCTGAAACACTGGGTGCTGCGCAACGACCTTTTCAACTATATGTATACCGGTCTGGGTGAGGATTTCAATGAGAATTACTGGCTTTGGAACGTGAACTTCGGGCGCAAATTTCTGGCCAATGATCAGGGCGAGCTGACCCTCGGGGTGAACGACCTGCTCGACCAGAACAAGAGCGTGTCGCGTAACGTCACCAGCAATTACGTGGAGGATGTTCGATCCAATGTCCTCAACCGCTATTTTATGCTCACCTTCACCTATAAGCTGCGCAACTTCGGAGCAGCCCGCTAAAGGGTAGGACGTTTTATCATTTTTAAGCCTTCCAATACCTTGTCATCCTGAGCGAAGCGAAGGATCAAGATTCTTCACTGCGTTCAGAATGCCAGCTCCCTAATGGTTCAGACGTATCAAAGTCGGGGTTTATACGGTTTAAACCGTATAAACCCCGAGGATGGTATGGGCCTGGTAAGAGGCTGGAAGGTCCCTGATTTCTGATGCCTGACATCAAAAACGCGGGTTCAACCCCAAACTCCAAACCTCAAACCTTAAATCCGCTGGTTAGCGGACAAGCTCTTGAACCTTGAACCTTGAATCTTGAACCTTGAACCATCTTACCTTTCCACAACCCGGTTCTTCACATATTTATCCAGCCAGTTAATCCACTCCCAATGCATGTGGAGGACCGATTCGCGGGCTGAATAGCCGTGGCTTTCGTGGGGGAGCATCACCAGACGGACGGTGGCGCCGTGACCGCGCAGGGCGTCGTAATAGCGCTCGCTCTGGATGGGGAAAGTCCCCGAGTTGTTGTCGTCGATGCCGTGGATGAGCAGCATGGGTGCCTTGACCTTGTCGGCATTCATAAAGGGCGACATGGTATTATACACCTCGGGTGACTGCCAGTAGGTGCGTTCCTCGCCCTGGAAGCCGAAGGGGGTAAGGGTGCGGTTGTAGGCGCCGCTGCGGGCGATGCCGGCGGCAAAGAGGTCGCAATGGCTCAGCAGGTTAGCGGTCATAAAGGCTCCATAGGAGTGCCCTGAAACGGCTACGCGATCGGGATCGGTGACGCCCATCTCCACCAGCTTGTTGATGGCGGCTTCAGCATTGGCTACGAGCTGCTCGACAAAGGTGTCGTTGGGTTCTTCATCGCCTTCGCCCACGATGGGGAAGCTGGCGTTGTCGAGCACGGCATAGCCCAGGGTGGCGAGCATTACGGCGGAAGTGGCTCCTACGCGGGTATAGGTGTAGGGCGAACCACTGACCTGTCCTGCTGCGTCGGCGCTTTTAAACTCGCGCGGATAAGCCCATAGCATCGTTGGCAGGGGGGCATCAACGCCCGGCTGGAAGCCGTCAGGCAGGTAGAGCGTTCCCGAAAGGGGAATGCCATCGGCCCGTTCATAATGGACCAGTTCCTTCTGGAGCTCACGCAGTTTGGGCGAAGGATCGGGGAAATGGGTGATCTGTGTGAGGCGGTTTCGCCGCAGGTCGCGCATATAATAATTGGGTTGTACGTCGACCGATTCGCGGCGGGTGATCAGCAGGCCGCGGTCGGCATCCACCAGGCTGACAGGGATTTCATACCATGGCGCCTCGCTCTGCCACAGGCGCTTGGTGAGGCCTGTACGCAGGTCGTATTCATCGAGGAAGGGCTGGTTGCCTTCGGGCGATGCACCCTGGCCGGTCAGATAAAGGAAGCGCTGACGGCGGTCAAATTGCAGGACCCTCCGCCCGTATTCGTTCAGGGTGGTCTCGAAGCGGCCGGGATCGTTGTAGCGGTCTTCCATCGAGCGGTCGAACAGCAGGCTCATCGCCAGGGAAGCGTCGCCCGGATTGAAGGAGCTGAGCTTCATTCTGCGGGTGGCACGCCAGCTTTCGGATACCATTGCGAAGTCGTCGCGTCCCCAGGTGATGCCGCCATAGCGCAGTTCGAGTTGCAGGCTCGGGGTGGGCTCAGCGGTGAAGGGAGCCTCGAGGTAAAAGAGCTGATCGCGGTATTCGGCTTCCACGGCGGGGTCACCACCGTCGAGGGCTTCTACCCACCAGAGCGAAGCGGGTTTGTCGGAACGCCAGGTGTGGCTGCGGGCGCCGGTTCTTACGGAACTGAAGCCCTGGGGCAGGTTGTCCGTCAGGGGCACCTCAACCAACAGGCGGACCAGGCGACCGTTCATATCCAGCAGTTCTATTTTCTGGGGAAAACGATACATAGGCACGATATAGGAGTAGGGTTTCTGTACCGTGGTGGTTAGCAGGTATTGTCCGTCGGGCGAGGGGTTGAAATAATAAATCACTCCGGGCTCGCCGATCTTCTGGCTATTGCCGTCCAGATCGATCTTCACCAGTTGTGAAGTAGCGTAATAGTCGAAAATGGCTTCATCGTAAGGATCTTTCAGGAGGTCCTGAAAGGTCCGCACTGCCGCCCTGCGGCCAATGCTTTCCTGCACCACCGGGCCATCTGCAACAGTGGGACGGGTGGGAGTGGGGCCACGCCCTTCGGGAATGGCTGAATAGACGATGGTCTTGTTGTCGGAAAGCCAGGAGAAGCTGTTCCCCAGCACATCGTTGATCACCTCGCCGGTGAGTTTGCGGGCTGTAGAGGTTTCCACATCAGCTACCCAAAGTTCAATGCCTGTGCCGGTGGTGTGGGTAAAGGCCACCATCTTTCCGTTGGGCGACCAGGAAGTGTTGCTGATCTTGGGGCTTTTGGGCAAGCCTTGAACAGGACGCTCATTGGTGCCGTCGAGGTTCATGAAACGTAGTCCGGTGCCGAACCTTCCGCGGCTTCCACCGTTGGTTACCGGGTTGAACCTGAGGCCGGCCAGACGATATTCAGGGGCGGCCAGGTCTTCAATGCCGGGCAGATCGGGGTTGTCAATCAGCAATACCGTTTGGTTGTCGGGGCTGATCACCATCGAAGGTGTGGAGGGGGCATCCACCAGCTCAATGATCTCCTCAGGAGGAAGCTGATATTGAATCTGGGCGAACGTCATCCCTGACAGGAGCATCAGGGAAAGGGCAAACAGAAATACAAAATTGTTTTTTTTCATTTTAGTTTGTTTGGATGGTTGAATTTTAACACGCCAAAATAATAAGAAAAAGCTTACCCGCAAGGGCTTTCGGCGCTTTTGTTATTTGCTTCGGTCAAAGAGGGGTTTTAAAAGCCAAACCCACAGGGAGGCAATGATAAAACTGATGATCGAGCCCCAGGCAAGTCCGATTCGCGGAAACAACAAGCCGGTAAAATGGCCGTAAATGATGATGTTGGTAGATGCAAGGAGCATGATCTTTCCGAGGGCGCGCGCAAAGGCGGGGCCTGCCGAGAGGGTGAGGATGACCATAGAAGATAACATCACGGCGGGGAAGGTGGAAAAGATGCCGGTCCAGAATGCCGACCCGCTGCGGCCGATGAGCACGGCGGTACCCACGACCGATCCGGCAAAGGCGGCCCGGATCAATACCTGCCACCAGGTATAGCGCCTGCCCGTTTTGGGAGCTGACTGGATCTTCAGGACCCTTTCAGCGATGAGCCAGCTGCCGATGGCTACTGCAAAATAGATGAGCGTCCAGGTGAGCCTGCCGGTGTCCTGGAAAAAGGAGGAAAGGATGGCAAAGCCCACCCAGGTCGTGATGCTTCCTGCCAGGGCCCAGCCCAGCCCCAGGGGGATCAGCAGGATAAAGGCAAACAGGAAAAGCGTGCTGATGGTCATCCCCAGCGGGACGGTCACTGTGGCTTGGGCGGCAAATTCAGGACTTTGGGTGATGCCGATAAACAGCAGCGACACCAGGATGGTGCTGGGCAGGTTGCTGATCATCCCGCCCAGGCGCGAGCCCAGGCGTTCGGACAGAAGCGTGACCCCGCCGATCCACAGACCAGCTATCACCACCGACAAGATAAGTTGCTGGAGAAAAAGTGCGCCCATCTTATTGACTTTGCTGGGGCAAATATAGAGGGAATTTATTTTCCGCTCAGGTTTTTTTATACGCGCGGAATTTCTTATTTTGCAGCGCAATCAGCCCGATGATCAGCCGTCATCACAGATGGCTGGGAAACATACCTAATGGAGCATCTTACAAAATAAAATAAGCATATAAACACCAAAAAAACATTGACGCATTATGAAAGATACGCCAGTTCCATATGAGAAGGTACAGGAAGAAGTAAAGCGAATGGGCCTTCCCAGCGTAGGGAAGGCCTCTATCCGTGAGATCAAGCGGCTGATTGACAACATTGAGCAAGCCACCGGCATTCGTTATGTCAGGATGGAGATGGGCATCCCCGGGCTGCCTCCCACCCAGATCGGTGTGGAGGCCGAGATCGAGGCGCTGCGCCGGGGCGTGGCCGCCATTTATCCTGACATCGATGGTATTAAGCCCTTGAAAAACGAAATCTCACGTTTCGTGAAAATGTTTATGGATGTTGACGTGGATCCCCGCGGCTGCATCCCCACGGTGGGCTCGATGCAGGGGAGCTTTGCCGCCTTCACCACCATTAGCAGGATGTATAAGGAGAAGGACACCATCCTGTTCATCGACCCGGGCTTCCCGGTACATTATCAGCAGTGCAAGGTGCAGGGCATCCCCATCGACCGCTTCGATGTTTACGACTTCCGGGGCGAGAAACTTCGTGAGAAGCTGGAAGAGAAGCTTTCGAAAGGAAATATCGCCGGGATGCTTTATTCCAATCCCAACAACCCGTCGTGGATTTGTTTTAATGACCACGAATTGCAGATCATCGGCGAGTTGGCCACCAAATACAATGTGGTGGTGATGGAGGACCTGGCTTATTTTGCGATGGATTTCCGCCAGGACTATTCCAAGCCCGGGGTGCCGCCCTACCAGCCCACGGTGGCAAAATATACGGGCAACTACATCCTGTTCATCTCGAGTTCAAAAGCCTTCAGCTATGCCGGTCAGCGCATCGGGATGATGGTGGTGAGTGACCATCTGTTCGAGAGCCAGGCGCCCGACCTTTGCCGCTATTACAACTCGAGCAAGTTTGGCAATGCGATGATCTTTGGCACGGTCTATGCCCTGAGCTCAGGTACCTCTCACTCGGCCCAGTATGCCCTGGCTGCCATCCTGAAAGCAGCCAACGACGGGACGTTTAACTTTATCGATGTGGTGAAGGACTATGGCGAGAAGGCCAAAGCGATGAAGAAACTCTTCACCGAAAACGGCTTCCACATCGTTTACGACAAGGATGAGGACAAGCCCCTGGCAGACGGCTTCTATTTCACCATTGCCTATCCTGGCTTCCAGGGCGCAGAGCTCATCGAAGAGCTGGTTTATTACGGCATCAGTGCCATCTCACTGGCCATCACCGGCAGCGAACGCCTCGAAGGCCTCCGCGCCTGCGTATCGCTGGTGCAGCGTGAGCAGTTTCCGGATCTCGAAGAACGGCTGAAAAAGTTTAAGGCAGACCACCCGGTTTAATGGCATGGGGCATGGAGCATGGAGCAGACCCGAAACCTTAAACCTTAAACCTTAAACCTTAAACCTTAAACCTTAAACTTTGAACCCCTAACCTTCTTCCTTTTTTTTCAGGAATTATTTGGCGTGAATGATGTTTTGACTATCTTTGCACTCTCAAAAAAAAACGATCTTTCTATTTCTTGCGTTTTCAAAAAAGAAAGATTCAGCACAGGACACGGAGAGGTGGGTGAGTGGCTGAAACCAGCAGTTTGCTAAACTGCCGTAGGGGTAACCCTACCGGGGGTTCGAATCCCCCTCTCTCCGCTCTTTTTTCCATACGATTTTCGGGGTGTAGCGTAGTCCGGTTAGCGCGCCTGCTTTGGGAGCAGGAGGTCGGAGGTTCGAATCCTCTCACCCCGACAGAAATAAAAAAATACTACTGTATATCAATAGATTGCAGTAGTATTTTTTTTAATATCAGGCACTTTCCCTTAATTTTGTATAATCCTCAGCAAGGCGGGAATCGTTTTTCTGCTCACTTAAGATTATGATGGCACATTCAAACGGACATGCGGATGAAAGGAATGGAGGCTACCGAAAGGCTTTTGCGCTGGGCATTGGATTAAATGTGAGCTTCATTGCGGTTGAAGTCATATTCGGTATAATGGCCAATTCCTCGGCCCTGCTGGCGGATGCCGGACATAATGCCAGTGATGTGCTTGGGCTGGTGTTTGCCTGGACGGCCATATGGCTGGCTTCCATAAAACCCAGGGGCAAATATACCTATGGGCTTCGGAAAACCACCATTCTTGTTTCCATGCTGAATGCCTTGTTGCTGTTTGGCGCTGTAGGATTCATTGCCTGGGATGCCATTGGTAAATTCAGAAGTCCCGAACCTGTTGCCGGCAGCCAGGTGATGGTGGTGGCAGCCATTGGGGTAGTGATCAATACCCTTACAGCCTTGCTGTTCATGAAAGGCCAGAAAGCAGACCTGAACATCAGGGGGGCTTTCCTTCATATGGCCGCTGATGCCGGTGTATCGCTGGGGGTTGTCGTGGCCGGCTTGTTGATCAAGCTGACCGGCAAGCAATGGATTGACCCGGTAACAAGTTTCTTCATCATTGCTGTCATCGTTTGGGGCACCTGGCGTTTGTTCACCGAATCGCTGGATCTGGCCCTGGATGCCGTGCCCAAACACATTGAGCTTGATAAAGTCAGGGAATTCCTGCTGGCGCAAAAAGGCGTGGAGAGTGTTCACGACCTGCATATCTGGGCCATGAGCACCACCAAGGTGGCCTTAACGGCTCATTTAATCATTCCCGACGGGAGTGATGACCATTTTATTTCCAACCTGCAGCATGCACTTGACCATCAATTTGGCATAAACCATACCACGCTTCAGATAGAAAATAAGCAGATTGAAGAAGGGTGTAAGACAGATTGTTAGAACTGTTTTTTTCTTCAAGGAGAATAATTTTTCAATCCTTATACTTTCATACCAATTTATTCGCTTCCCCATTCCTAAAATATTTGGAGATGCGTTTTTTTTCGTAAATTTCCGTTTTAAATTTATGTTTAAAAAAACTGCCCGGGAATGACTTATCTTTTCGTGAAAGGAAGGGAGGTAAGAGGCACGAGAATGTCTGGCTAAATAAGGCTTTGATACCGGCGGGTTCTTTGTTGCACGTTAAGCCTGGTGCACCCGGGAATTTTTTGAATGGTGCAAAAGTGAAAGCCGAAAAACTAAAGAGTAGGCACCATTAAAAACATTATGTGATGAAAAAGTTGTTGGTCCTGGTTTTAATGCTTGGGCTGCTGCCCGTTACCTCCGGATTTGCACAAACCACTAAGGGAAACACCCTGCTGGGCGTTTCTTCGCAGTTTAGTCTTCTTCCCTTGGAAGAAGGGATATCCATGTCTGGTCTTTTGGGCATTGGGTTTGGCAATTTTAAAGTTAAATCAGATGGTGGAGAGGAAAATGACAATGAAACGAAACTAAGAAGTTTCAATTCCTCACCCAGGCTTGGATTTTTTGTTGTCGATAATCTTGCCCTGGGGGCTGATCTCAATTTTTCCAGTGTAAAAATGAAGAACTCTTTTGACGAATACGAATACGAAGGCGAAAGTGAAAACACTATGTCGCTGTTCGGTTTCGGGCCGTTTGCAAGGTTTTATTTCCCTACCGGAAAAATGTTTCCATTTATTGAAGCAGGTGCCCTGTTCGGGCAGGTTAAAAACAAATACAAATGGGAAAGTAACTGGGGTGATGGTGAAGAGGAAGAAAAAATAGGTGTCAGTGGTTTTAACGCGGGTGCCGGGGTTGGATTTCCTCTGGGTGAAAAGGCCGTCCTGGATCTGGCCCTGGGTTACCAGTCAATGGCTTTCAAGGGCAAGGAAGACAACCCGGATAACGAAAGGACCATCGTGGGGACCTTTGGATTAAAAGTTGGCATCGTGGTTATCCTTGGGAAGAAATGAGGCGGTTCATCATTCTGCTGGTGGGGTTGCTGCTGTTTGCCTGCATGCCTCTGAGAACCGGGAGCAATTACCAGGGGGTGCACCACAAAATTCCCTTGTATTCAATGGAAGGGTTGGGGAAAACGTATGCCAATTATCTGGAGAAGGCGGATGGGAAAGCCGCTGCTGAGCTTACGGGGGCTTTTCAGAAGATCATTCAGAGCCAGACCGGCGTCCTGGGCAGAGTGCCCCCGGGCATTTATGCCGATTACGGGGTGCTGATGATGGGCCAGGGAAATGAGGCTGCGGTCAGAACCCTGATGGAGAACGAAATGGGTCTTTATCCAGAGGCCCGGACCTACATCCGGCAATTATTAAAACCCATTGAAGAATGAGAACAAATCTATTTTCTGCGCTTGCGGGTTTTTTTCTGGCGGCCTGTACTGTTCAGCCCCCGGTACCGTTACCCGACAGACATGCCACCTATCCTGAGCTTTTTGAAGAAAACCCAACGACCATCGTAGTGCTGCCGCCCGCCAACTTCACCAATTATCCGGAAGCCACCCATGCCTTTTATACCACCCTCTTTGCCCCCCTGATCAATGCAGGCTATTATGTCATCCCGCCCCTGGCGACGATGCAGATCCTCAGGCAGGAACAGCTCGACACTGTTGACCTCTCAGAGCGGTCCGCCGAGATGAGAGAACTTTTTGGGGCCGACCTGGTGGTGCATACCTACATTCAGCAGTGGGGAAAATCGTTCGGGCTGGATACGGGCGAGATCGTGGTGGAAGCAGAGTACTTTATCGTTTCAGCCGAAACCGGCAGCACGTTGTTTTACCGCAAGACGATGGGCTACTGCCAGGTGACGGCCGAGGTGGAGGGGAGTTGGGTCCTCACTTTGGCCGCATCGACGCTGCGTACCGCCGCCATCAGTCCTGAAAGGATCGCTGCCCTGTGCAGTGAAAGCACCTTTTTCGACCTGCCTTTGGGCCCTTACAGCCCGCAATACCGCACTGACCAGAATATGAAGGCAGGCCCTGCGGAAATGTTGCTGCGATGGGGAGAATAATTCACTAGTTTTTTCTTGAGGGTGATATATTGTTTAAGGTTCAAGGTTTAAGGTTTAAGGTTCTGGATCAACCCCAATAAAACCGGACAATTTTCCTTGGTTGTTAATCAGGTTACCTCCTTTGAACCAGCAGTTTCCGTGGGCTATTTTTTTTGAAAGAAAACAAAATCCCCCTGACCAGATATTACGGCCAGGGGGTTGATTTTATGCTGGTAAGGACTAAAGGACCTTATTGGATGATGAGGCGGTGGACGATGACTTGTCCGTAGGTGTATAGGTGCAGGAAGTAGTATCCTGAGGGCAGGCCTTCGACGGAAAGAGTGGAGGCAGGGCTGTCCCAACTGCGGACGAGGACACCCTGGAGCTGACGCAGCTCAGCTTTTTGTATGGTCTGGCCTTCGATCCTTACATAGGATGATGCGGGATTGGGGTAGATGCGGAATCCCTGAAGTTCGGTAATGCCAACGGTGCTGGTGATGGTCACCGGGATGGTGAGATCCTGTCCGTCAACAACCACATCGCCTGTGGCAGTGGTGAAGTCTGTGGCCGTGACTTCAAAGGGATAAGTGCCATTGGTGAGGGCGATGAAAGCCTCTCCATTGGCATCTGTGGTAAGGGTTTGTCCTGAAATGTCGATACTTGCTCCTTCGACCGGGTCTGTTCCATCGGTCACCTCAAAAGTGACGGTATAGGTGATCTCACTCATCTGGATGGGGATTTGGATAGCTTCCGTGCCCAGGGTGAAGGAGCCGCTGAAGTCTTCATAGCCTTCGAGGGAGGCGGTGAAGGTGTATTCGCCCTGCATAGTGATGAGATCGGCCAGGCCTTCCACATCGGTGCTCAGGAGTGTTTCCAGGCCATCCACGGCTATGCTGACGCCTTCGAGGGGGGTGGTTTCGCTGTCAGTGGCCTCAAAGGTGGCCTTTTGTGCAGCGGGCCAATAGTAGACCAGTCCGAGGGTGCTTATATCCGGCTGGTGGGTGATGACGGTTTCGATGCTTGCCTCATCCTGGACTGCCACATCCCAAAGGTTGCCCATGGCATACTGGGTCACCGGCCCATTGTTGTAGAGGTCGTAGGTAACGCCCCCGTTGCCGTTGCCGCTGAACACGTTGAGGCCAGGGTTGTAATCCTCGGGGTCATTGTTGCCCATATTCACCACGGGGTAGCCGATGATTGTGATGCCCCAGAGGTTGCCGGTGATGATGTTGCCGGTGACCATGGCATGCTGATAGGTAGAAGCAGATGAACCGGTGAAGTTAAGGCCGCTGCCCCCCAGGTTGGGTTCGTTCTGGATGTTATTGTCGATCACAGTGTTGTAGCGTATCCAGGCGTTCATTCCTGAGCCGGTGAGGGCGATGCCATAGCGGTTGGCTTCTACGTAGTTGGAGTCGATCACCACATCGCCTTCCACCCCCAGCAGGGAGGAATAGGCGATGCCACCCGAAGAGGTATTGCCATTACCGATGACGGTGTTGCCGACAATGTAACTGGTATTGCCAGGTCCGGAAGGTCCCAGGTTGATCTGTGGGCGGTTAGAGTTCTCAGCTGTATTGCCAAAGAGGTAGTTGTTGCGGAAGATGATGGGGCTACTGGTGTTAGAGGCTGTGCCAATAGCAGCGCGCTGGTTTTCGTATATCTCGCTGTTGATAATGGTTGCTGGTCCCGTGATGTCGAGTGCACCGCTGGAAGTAAAGGAAGCACCTGACTGGTAGTAGTTGTAGCGCAGGGTGCAGGCGTCCATATAGAAGTTGCCTCCGTTGCCTACTTTCAGTCCACCGCCATATTCAAAAATGGCGTTGCGCAGGTAGGTATAGTGGCCTTCGTAAAATCGGATGCCACGCCATTTATCCGTTGCTTGGTGATCAAAGGCTGAGAAGACCATTTGATCAGGCGCATCCACGATCAGCGTTCCATAAGACTCAATATAAGAAAGACCCATAAAAAGCAGGACTCCGTCAGAGAGGATTTCAAGGGTGTCGTTGGCGCTGATCACAACGCTGCCGCCCATTACATAGTTGGCGCCGATCAGTGAAATGATCCCTTCAGAATTCGCAGCAAGGGTTTCCAGGTCCCATTTTACACCCGTACCAGGGGTGACATACTGGGATTGTGCTACCAGGGCTGAAAAAATGAAAAACAAGGGTAAAAGTCTTTTCATGATAAAAAATTTGAATGATAATTAGGGGTAAAATGGGTAGGTTTTAAATTCCTTCTAGAAATGTAAAGTTAGTCATTGTTTTCCAGATTAAAAAGAAAAGAAAGGTGGGAAATGCAGTCTGGAAGCCTGTTTGCGGGTAACTTCCAGCTCATAAACATCGGCTGGTTTAGGTGGTTCGCAGATCAGAGCTGGTCTTATGCTCCAAAGCGGAACAGCAGGGAAAGGATTCGGGGAATGTTTCCCTGGTCGTTTTCATCGAAATATTCCCGGATATCCAAAATGGAAAAGCCATGGGATTTGGCAACCTGTGTGAAATCGGAGATGTTGTGAGTAAAGCAGCTAAGCACCGTTGTGCCTTTGGTGTTTTCAAAACGTGCCTTTGAGCCGGTGTACTGCTTGAAGGGATGGAGCTCGCCAAGGTAAAGGAAGCCATTGGGTTTCATTCTCAGGCTGGCCTCGCTGAAAACGTGGTTCAAGTCTTCAATGTGTTCGAGGACCAGGCTGAAGGTGATCAGGTCAAAGGCCTGGGTAGCGATATTCCAGGGTTTGGCGATATCAGCCTGGATGAAGTTCACGGGCTGCTCTCTGAGTTTCTCCCTTGCGATGGCCAGCATTTCCTTAGAAAAGTCCACCGCCACGACCCTTGATGCCCGGGAGAGCAGGAAGCGGGTGTTCTTGCCGGTTCCGCATCCCAGTTCGAGGCAAGAATCAAACTTTAGCTTTCCGATGGCATTGCTCAAGGCAAAGGCTTCCAGATCGCGGGTTTTGTTTTCGCTGCTGTCGTATTGCCAGGCCCAGGCATTATAGTCCTCTTGTACAGGCATATTGTCAAGAAGGCTTTTCTTTCTTTTTTAACCATTCACGGTAGCGGTCGTCGTTCTGATACCAGAGGATGATGGAGAAAAGGGATCCTGACACGAAACTGCCAGCCAGCACAGGCCAGGTGTTTCGCCAGATATTGATGTCAGGGTTTCCGCATAATTTGATCAGCAGGCTCAGGATGGTCACCCCCAGGGCGAAAAGCAATCCGGAGGTGATGCAAAACAGGAATATGGGCTTATTTTTCCACCAGGCCCATTTATGGATGTTTTGTTTGCTGTATAAAATCATAATGTCATGTTTTTTATTGAATGTCATGAAGATTGCGGAAAAACATGCTTTTTATTTCTGACATTTCAGTCATTTTTCGTGACATTACCTGACAAAAAAGCCCTGTCATTGTTTCAGGATTTTTTTTGTCACGAAAAACCTGTGTTCAAAGATCAGGGTGATAAAATACAATCCGGGGTTCCCTTCCAGCGGCAGTGTCTGAAGGTTATTTCCTGCAGCCTGATTTGTAAAGAAGCCTTTTTTGATGATCCTGCCATCGGTGTTTGTGATAAAATATTCAGTTGAAACGGGGGAGGGCAGTTCATAACGGATGTTCACCTGGTCTTTTGCTGGCTGAGGAAACACTTCCACCTCATACGGGTTTTGCCCGTTAACGGGAAAAACCCCGGTGGCGGAATCCCTGATCAGCCATACTTCAAATATGGAATAATCGGCTTCGGTTTCCCCGGTCTGGTTAAAGCTAAATGGGTTTGCTGAGGAGCTGAAGATGCCGCCCACCACGTGGCCGAGCAGAATGGTGTCGGCCTTGATCTCGCTTAATTTGATCACTTCATTGGGGAAGTGGGGCAGCTCACGGTTGGGGATAAATTCAGCGCTGGCGCCCTGAAAAAAAGGCATATCAAAGGGGAAGCGGAACTCGTGCCAGGTGCCGTTGGATAAACGGGTAAGTCGGCTAATGGTTTGCACAAAAGGCACCAGGTCATCCTGCATCATTTCGTCGCCTTCGTAATAATACTGGCTGATTCCCCCAAAGAATAAGGAATGCATTTGATTCTGCTGGCTGTCGTGTAAACTAACCTTGGCTCCGTGGTAGTTGCTCAGGTATTGGTTAAAGCTGGTAATGGGTGTATAACCATCTTTCCTGATTTCAACAGGGTAGAGGAAGGGCAGGTCGAAATTCAACTGGAAGACTCCGGAGGAGATGGTGTAACCCAGGGTGCCATCTTCAAAAACCTGGGGCAGCAGGTTGTAATCCCTCCGCCTCAAATGAACAGGATCTGTAATGGCTTCGTAATGACTGAAAACGGGTGAGCTGCCGCTATTATCGATGGTGAACTTGCGGATCTGGTTGGTGTATTCCTGAATAAAGGTCGGGTTGTTCATGGGGTTGTATCTACCATCGAAACGCTGGCCGCCCACAAGGTAAAAAGTATCGTCAATTTTCCCGAGCTGGCCGCCCGTCACGGCAAAGACCTCGTCACTGGTTTGTTTGAAAAAGCCCTGGATGGGTTCGTCGTTTATGATGGCATTGATTAGCCCTGAGACTTCCACAGTGGTTAAGTCAGGGAATGTAATGTGATCGCCGGCGCTTTCAGCATAGGCATAACCGCCGATGAGGTAAAGGGTATCGACATCCTGGAAGAAGTTCATATTCGTTGATTGCAACTGTTCACGCAGGCCGATGGACAAGGTGTTAACGGAGGCAGACCAGGTTTCAAGGCTAACCACATCAATCACCAGCAAATCGGTGTTGTTAGCCTGTGCCGGAAAGCTTGCCCAGGGCTGGCGGGCATGGATGCCTTCACTTCTCCCACCAATCAGCAGCCATTTACCGTTGTGCTGGCCAAAGGCGTAAGAATGCAAACCCGAAAAATCTGGCACATCGACAGGCACTAGACTGAGGGAATAATCGAAATCGCTTTGGCCGGAGATCCCGCAGCTGAACAGCAACGCAAGGAGAAAATACAGTAGTTTTTGTTTCATGTCAGCTTAGATCAGCCTAAAAAGTCAAATTCATTTGGTTTCTGTCAGCCCAAAAGAAACCCCAGATCCAGTTCTTCCATTTTTTCTTTTCCCGGGGATGCAGTATCCGTATTCCAGCCGCGCTGGGTGTAGTATTCATCGAGCATTTTGTTAAAAGCTTCGCGATCCACGGTCATCCCGTTGGAAGGTCCGCTGGTAGGGGCGTCCTCGAAGAAACGGTCGGGGATCCAGTCGTCGTGCCGAGAGAAGCCTTCCCTATGGTTGAAATGGCGTTCGAGGTTGATAATGCGTTCGCCGGCTCTTTCAAATGACTCTGCAGTCCAGTCGATGCCGGTGATGGCATTCATAAAATGATGGAAGGCCAGATCTTCGCGGAACCAGCTGCTGGCGAAGCTGCAGGCGCCGATGGAGTCGCGAAGGGCCAGTTGGTTCTGAGCAGAGGCATTTCCACCGTGCATGTGACAAGCCCCCCGGTTACAGGTGGCGTAGGAGATACCAAACCAGCCGGGGTTCTTATGTACGTTCCAGGCAGCCAGCTCGTGACCTTTCACGTGGATGGCAAACTTCTCAGAATCTTTTCCGATAATGCCTGCAAGGTGTTTGACCCCTTTCGAGGCATCCTTGCCGATGCCTTCCATTTTGCCCATCCGGTGGATCATTTGAATGGCAGCATCTGCATTGCCCCAGTTCAATTCAATGCCTTCAAGGAAATTCTTGTCGATAAGATTTTTCTCATAGGCTTCTGTCAGGAAACCGATGGCGTTGCCCACCGAGATAATATCCATTCCATAGTCGTCGGTAATGCCGATGGCGTAATTGAGGGCGTTGAGGTCATCTATCAGGAGATTTGCGCCCAGCATGGTGCCGGTTTCGTATTCGGGGCTGTCGTGGACCAGTCCTCCATATGCGCCTTTGGCGTTGCCGCTTTTCTTACAGGCAAGGGGGCAGCAGTAACAGGAAAAATTACGTTTCCACACCTGCTCGCGAGCTGTTTTGGCACCAATTTTGTGGATGTGTTCGAAGGAACCTTCCTGGTAATTTTTTACAGCCTGGGTGCCATTTTCGCTCGATGAGGTCAAGGCCCCTGCAGTGCCTTCCTCCCTCCAGTTGTCGCGCCTTTCGGTGTTCTCGGCAAAGGCTCTTCTGGATTTCTGCAGTAGTTCCTGAAAGCGTTTCTGGTCTGCGATATTTGGCATACCGGTTCCCCTGACAGCGATAGCTTTAAGGTTTTTGGATCCCATCACACAGCCGGTGCCTCCCCGGCCTGCAGCACGGGCAGCGGTGTTGATGATGCAGGCCATGGGGTTGAGCTGCTCGCCGGCGGGACCTATGTAACAGGTGCGAAAGCGACGGTCGCCAAGGTGCTCAATGAATTTTTTGTCGAATGTATCGGTGCCCATTCCCCAGAATTCAGTGGCATCGCGGATTTCTACCTTGTCGTTGTTGATGTAAAGGTAAACCGGATGATCGGCTTTACCCTGGATAATAATGCCATCGTATCCTGCAAAGCGGATCTCGGGACCAATGAAGCCACCCATACTTGAGTAACTGATGGAGGATGCGTTGGGGTGGGGTGACTGGATGGGGGAGGTGCGGGGTGATTTGCAGATTACAGTGGTGCGTGAAGAAGAGGGTATGGGCAGGCCAGAAAAGGGTCCGGGCATGATCATCAGGGGATTGACCGGATCGAGGGGGTCGATGCCTGGTTCCGGGAGTCTGTCCCACAGGATCTTCATCCCCAAGCCTCTTCCGCCCACAAAGAGCCTGAGGTCTTCCTCGGGGACCTGGAAACGGTTTATCTGGCGGGTGGAGAGATTAACATCCAGTAAAATTCCGAAATATCCTTGGGTGCTCATAAGTTCTTTGATTAGTTTGATGAATGAAAAGGGGACATTGAAACATCCGGCGAAATCGTTCTACAAGTCCATATCGTAGAACTGCTTGATGAGGATGCGTGCAATGGCATCTGGCGGTAAGCCCCTGAAATTCTGGTTGCCGGTGTATTCAACATACTGAAGGGCATCGAATGGGCAATGTTTCACGCATTGGGGATCGCCGTTACACAAATTGCACATGCCGAAAGGCCTGCGATTGGCACTCATCTGGATAACGCCGGTACGCTGCGAACGGCAGGCCCTGGCACAGCGTCCGCAGCCGATGCAGATTCCTGGGTTGTTGCGCACGGTTCGGGTCAGCGGGTCATGATACATGGCTTTACGTCCGGTTACCGCATCGGGTTCAACGGGACAGGCTTCGATGCAGGGGGCGTCGTCACAAAGCGCGCAAACCATGGGGATGTCGACGTCGGGATTGAACCAATGGACTTTGATGTTTGACAACCAGGGATTACCCAGTCCCAGAACGGTTTCGCCATCTAAATCTAAGGGGTGGTTAAAGGCTGAGCATACGGTTTCGCAGGTTCGACACCCGGTACATTTGGTGAAGTCGACCACAATGCCTTTGATCACGTTGGACGTGGCACCCTGGAGGCGGAAAACCACCCCGAAGTTGCCCAGCAGCACCAGGCCGCCTGTTCCAAAGGCCATTTTTCTAATAAAATCACGCCTGGTTTGGGTTTCCTTGATTTCATTCATTTTCTGGCGATTTTAAGGATGATGGGAAATGACCACCATTGGGAGTTAGGGTGCAAGAGGAAGGAGCGTTTTCAGCAACTCCCGATGGTAAATTTAAACAATTCATTGGAACCCTGAAAATATGCCTGTGGATTTCTTTGCCAATGAAAGGAGGCTTATGAACAAGCTTTTCATTAGCGTGTTTAATTTATAAGACGTTTTTATAAACTTAAAGGATATGAGTCGCATAATAACCCTGTTGCTGATGATGAGCATTCCCTTGTTCGTTCATTGTCAGCAACCAAACCGAACGAATGATATGACCGTTAAGATAAAAGACAATGACCCCGGGAGCTATGATGTAAAGCGAACGGAAGCGGAATGGAAAGCACTGCTGGGCCCCGATTCGTATTATATCCTCCGGAATGCAGGCACTGAGAGGCCCTTTACGGGGGAATATTTCGACAATAAGCAAGCCGGCATTTATTATTCGGCAGCCACCGGACAACCCTTGTTTATTTCGGATACCAAATACGATTCTGGCTGCGGCTGGCCCAGTTTCTTTGAGCCGATAGTTCCCGGTGCCGTGTTTTATCGTACCGACCGTTCTCACGGTATGATACGCACCGAAGTGGTCGATTCGCGCAGCGGGTCACACCTGGGGCACCTCTTTAACGACGGACCGCCTCCTACCGGGTTGCGCTATTGCATGAACAGCGGGGCAATGATCTTTGTTGGCATTGAAGAAGAACCTCCAGCACTGGTAAAAGAATATATGGCCTCGCTTGCCTCCGAGGAGGAGAAGAAAGCGGTGGATGCCTTTATTAAGAGAGGTGAGAAGTGAGAAGTGAGAAATTAATATCTCACCTTTAGCCGTTCACTTTTTGGGCTGGTGTTGCTCAGGCGGTCCACGGCGATGATGCTAAGGTCAAAACGGGTGCGCTGAAAGAAGGGGCGACGGGGTAGGGTCAAATTTTTCTCGCCGGTTATGAACCATACCGGACCACATGCCTGGCCTTTTTTGGTGAGGGGCTCCAGATAGATCACGTATCGCTGGCTTTCATTCAACAAATCTTCTTCTTGCTGAGTAAACCAATTCAGATTGCGTCTTTGTCGCTGTATGTTGAAAACGGGCAGGGGAGGCAGGGTATCGATCCATTGCATACCGGGTGTCAGGGCTTGTCTGCAATAGAAATCGCTGTGGATGCTGTCGCCTACCCCCAATAAGTCGCTGCGGCTGAAATGCTTCTGGCTGAAGAAAACACTGCCCAGAGTAGATTTAAGGCTTCGGGTCAGGCGAATCTGATCGGGGATCTCGGAGGCATTTTCCCAATAGGGTACGGCAGGGTTGATCTTATAGAGGGCGTGGCCGATGTAAAGATGGCGGTTATGGATGGTCTGATCCCACCAGTGGATTAGCTTGGTGAAATTGGCAGGAACATCCTGCGTGGTCCAGTAAATCTGGGGTAAAACATAGTCAACCCAGCCCTGGTGCTCCCACAAAAGGATATCAGCATACAGGTCGTCGTAGCATTCAACCCCTGCACGGGTGTCTGATCCCTTGGGATCACTGGCCTTGTTACGCCATACCCCAAATGGGCTGACGCCGAATTTTACCCAAGGCTTCAGATGTTTTATGGTGTCGTTGAGTGAACGGATTACCTGGCTCACATTCCCCCGGCGCCAGTCACCCCGTTTTTCGGGAATATCTGATCCATATTGTCTGAAGGATAGGGTATCGGGGAAATCAATCCCTGCAATTGGATAGGGATAGAAATAATCGTCGAAATGAATGCCATCAATATCATATCTTGAAACCATGTCGGCTACTACCAGTTGTAAATGCCTGCGCACTTCAGGGATTCCCGGATCAAAATAGTAGCGCTCGCCATATTGCAGCAGCCATTCGGGATGCTGATTGAAGACATGGGAGGGGTGAAGATATTCTCCGGGACTAAAGGTGGCACGAAAGGGATTGAGCCAGGCATGCAGTTCAAGGCCCCGTTTATGGGCTTCGGTAATCCAGAATGCCAGAGGATCGTAAAAGGGTTGTGGTGCATTCCCTTGCTTGCCGGTCAGGAAACGTGACCAGGGCTCAAGAGAAGAGGCGAAAAAGGCATCAGCGGCGGGGCGCACCTGGAAAAAAATGGCATTCATTCCAAGGGCCTGTTGCTGATCAAGAATGGCAAGGGCTTCTTTTTGCTGGGTCTCAACATCCAGTCCGGGTTTGGATGGCCAGTCGATATTGGCTACGGTGGCTACCCACACGCCGCGCATCTCCCTTGGAATAAGTTGTGCCTGGACAGCCTGGTTGTTAACGAAAAACGACAGGAGCAGAAAGGCTGCCCCAATGAATAGCCTCTTGAGGTGCATTGTTTTTTTCTCGAAAATAATGTTTTTTTCTGAACGGGTTTGGAGAAATGATATGATTGTGAGCCTTAAGATGCATTCTATTCGGTTTCCTGTCCGAAAAAAACAAGAAATTGTGTAATTTTGCAGACGATTTCAAAGTTATTTTGGGTTCCGTAGCTCAGTTGGATAGAGCAACAGCCTTCTAAGCTGTGGGTCGCAGGTTCGAATCCTGCCGGAATCGCCAGAAAAGCCGCATTTTGCGGCTTTTTTTGTTTCCCGTTTGTTCCATTACGAACAAGGCATGTCCGTATGCGTACAGGATTTTTTTCCCTGAAAAGTCTTACTGGTTTGTTTATCAGCGACATGCTATTCATGGTATTTAATTTGTTAGATCCTTATCCAATAATAAAACCATTGGATATGGTCAGGTATTATTTTTCCATGGCGTTGCGTAACTTGAAAAAACGACCGGGCTTTAGCCTTGTTAACATTCTTGGTCTTTCATTGGGTATTGCAGCCTGCCTGATGATCACCCATTACGTTAGGTTTCACCAGAGTTTTGACAAACAATCGGAAGAAAGCCACCGCACATACCGGATACAGTACTCCCGTTGGTCAGAGACGGGCGACTTGGTGCAGTTTGGCTCCGCTTCCCCGACAATAGGCCCTGCCATGAAAGCTCGGATCCCGGAGGTAGAGACTTACGGAAGGATGTATCGCGTCGATGGGGTTTTTTTCTATGAGGATCGATTCTTTGAAGAAGAGCAGGTGTTCTGGGGCGAATCTACCTTGTTTGACTTGCTGGGCCTGGATATCCTTCAGGGGGATGCCCAGACCTGTCTCGATGAGCCTAACAGGGTGGCTATTTCTGTCTCAACAGCACGAAAATATTTTGGGGATGCCGATCCCCTTGGAAAGGTGCTTAGCAGAAATAAAAGAGAATTGTATGAGGTGACCGGGGTTTTTGCCGATATGCCGGAAAATATGCACTTCAGGGCAGATATATTCCTGTCGATGAGCACTTGGGCTAAGCAGGTCCCAGATTTGTTTTCCAGCGGATGGTTTAACAGTGGGTTTTACACCTATGTCCTGCTGCAAGAGGGGACTGACCCCAAAGCAGTCGATAAGGCCATTGAAGAATACATGGAAGCGGAGTTTGGAGAGACCCTCAGACATTACCAGATGGGGATGTCATTTAAACTGCAACCTCTTGAAACCATACACCTCGGGTCGCATTTCATGCATGAACTCCAGGTGAACGCTGACCGAAAATCCATTGAACTCCTGGCTGTTGTGGCTTGGTTTATTCTGATCATTGCCTGGGTCAACTTTTTTAACCTGACCACCATCAGTTCCATCAGGCGGTTGCGCGAGATCGGTCTGCGTAAGGTAAACGGGGCATCGCGCAGGCAATTATTGGGTCAATTTCTGACCGAATCGGCTTTAATTAATTTATTGGCTTTGGTTGGGGCACTGGTGATTTTTGAGATTACTTCCCCACTGTTTAAGCAGCTTGCCGGGCTTCCCCAAGATCAAAAGATCTGGCAGTTTCCCTGGTTCTGGACTATCATAATTATTGCATTTCTTGGGGGTACCTTTTCAGCAGGAATTTATTCAGTTACCAGCATAGCTTCAAATAAACTGATGCAGATATTAAAGGGTAACCGTTCAGCTGCCTCTGGGCAAAATATTACCCGAAAATTGCTTGTGACCCTGCAATTCGTCATAGCCCTTGCCTTGCTGTCAGCCACCATGGGCGTTTACCGGCAGTATCTCTTTATGTCGAAACGTGATTTGGGCTTCCAGATCGATGGTATGATGGTGGTAAAAGCTCCTGTGGTTGGCGATAAGACGCTGGTGCAGAAATTCAGCTTATTTAATCAGGAGGTGGAAATGATTACGGGTGTCCAAGGGGCCTGCTTTTCTTCGATCATTCCCGGTAAACCCAATATGTTCAACCGCGGCGGAATCCATCGCTTCGGAGATGACCCCAACAATAGCAAGAACTTTCGGGTAACGGAAACCGATCATCGATATTTTGACACTTATAAGATCCGGTTTCTGGTTGGGGAAGGATTTACAGGAAATGACTCCATTGATAAGGGACGGGTTGTACTCAACCAATATGGAGCCTTATGGCTTGGTTTCAGCTCGCCTGAAGAAGCCGTGGGTCAAAAGCTGGTCCTTGAGGGGCAGCCTTTCCTGATCTCAGGCGTAGTGATCGACTTTTTTCAATTGAGTCCCAAGGAAACCATTGAACCTCAGTTGTTTCGGTTGCCGGTCCGCAATCAGGGTTATCTGACCGTTAATATCGGGCACAATTTACCAGCAGAGGCTATTCCTTGGATTCAGGTTCTATTTCAGTCCTTTTTTCCCGATAATCCCTTTGAGTATTTTTTCCTGGATGAATATTACCACCTGCAGTTCTCACAAGAGAAGCGTTTTGGTATGGTGTTTGCCCTGTTTTCCGTGCTGGTGATCCTTATCAGTGTGCTCGGCTTGATGGCCTTGTCGGCTTATTCTGCCGAGCAGCGGAAAAAAGAAATTGGAATCCGCAAGGTGCTTGGGGCATCCAATCCACAGGTCTTCAAAATGTTATTCCACGATTATTTGCTGCTCTGGTTCATAGCAGGCTTACTTGCAATCCCAATAACCTATTACCTTTTGGATAAGTGGCTGGATCATTTTGCCCTGCAATCCAGCCTTTCCTGGTGGATCTTTTTTATTCCCTTGATAACGGTACTGTTCATTGCCTTGTCCACGGTGTGGAGCCAATCAAGGAACTATGTAGCGCAGAATCCGGTGGAGAATATTAAGTATGAATGAAAATCCGGTTAAATGATTTAAACAAAAACAGGGCCCCAAAAGGCCCTGTTTTGTTTTTAAATTTCAAAAAAAAGGCAATTACATTTTAACAAATCTGCCCAGGGCAAAATGCTTGCCATCGGTGATACGGACCAAATAAATGCCCGCAGGGAGGTTAGCAATTTCAAGGTTCATCAAGTTTTCAGCAACAGGCTCTTTACGTGTCATTGCCTTATTACCCATGATGTCAAAAAATTCCACCATCAATTCACCAGTAAATTGATCACCGATCAGGATATGGATGGTGTTTTTCCCTGGATTGGGGTAAATGTTTTGCTTTCCGGGCAATTGGAAGTTTTCTGTTCCCACGGACATTTGCACCGTAATTGTATCAGCCGGTCCCATAATGCCATAAACAAATTCGGCTGCATAGATATTGAAATGGCTGTTGAAGTTGGCTGTGATGGTGAGGCTGGTCCCAGAGCCGATTTCCTGGGTAAGGGCGGCATCAGCATACCAGCGAAGGGAATCACTTCCCAAGGCAGTCAGAGTTATTTCCTGCCCAAAGTCAATGATATCTTCCACGGGGAGGATATCGGGCTGGGCGATGATCACCAGGTCATCCAGAATGGAAGAGCCCTGTCCCGCCAGGCTGAATTGTTTGATGCCGAAATAATGCGGCCCTGCCATCACAGGCTCAAAGATTCCGCTGACAGGAATATAGTCATTGTGTTCAGGTACCGTAAGATTGGTGGCTTCCCAGATGGTCTCTTCCAGTGCTTCTGGAACTGGCTGTAGCCCCCTGGCAAGGCGCATCCTGTGTACTCCCGACCCCAGACGGTAAAAGAAACCAGCAGTATATTTTCTCCCGGGCTCAAGGAAATAGCAGCCGCTGACTAACCAGTCATTGGCAACTTGAGTTGTATTGCCAGTGAAGTACACCAGGTAATTGTGTCCGCTGTTTGCCAATGAGGGGTCATTTACCCTTAAGCCCCAGTAACGGTTGTCCTGGTTTAAATTGAAGATTTGCCAACCTATTTCGCGCATCGCAAAAATGGTTTCAAAATCTTGGATGTTCCACTTCCCGGGCTGGTCAAGCTCCAAACGAGTATTGAACAAGTTTTTGTACCCAGAATTGTTTGCGGGTTGCTGATCATCCGGAACCTGCAAATTATAGGAAATGGTATGCTTCCCGTAAGCGGAAAGGTCTGCACTGGTATTCAGTTCTATAATGCCCTTTACCTGAATCTGGGGGGTAGGAATTTCAAAAAACTGGTTTCCTTCAGGCCTCTGAATATTTAGCTCCAGGATCCCTTCTGGTAAGGGTTCACTTCCAAGGTTGGCTAATTTAACCAGCAATGGTGTTTCCTCGTTAAAATTACAACCCTCGGCCGCAGCAAACAGGTCGTGAACAGTGCCATCCAATGCCTTGGCCTTTTGCAATGAGAAATCATCCACAAACAGGAACCGCATAAATTTCTGGCTCTGTGCATGCCACGCAAAATAGTATTGGCCATCTTCTTCTACACTGAAGGAGTAGATTACCCGCCGGTACTGGTAGTTAACCAGTTCTTCCTGGACCTCGAGAAATTCGATGAGGCTTTCAGGATTGGGTTCACTGGCAATTCCAAAGCTTATTTTTTCAGGGTGGTCGCCACTGTAAACCCGATAATAGAATCCAACGTTGTAGATGGTGTCAGCCTTCAGGTTCGCGCAGCCTGAGAACAACCAGTCATTGGCATCATTAACAGAACTGTAAGTGTAGTACATAACTCTGTTTCCCGAGAAAGAATAGGTAGTATAGTTTATACCGAGATCCCAGGTATTGCCATCATTATTAACATCATAAACTGACCAGCCTGTCTCTTCAAACTTTTCGAACTGTTCAAAGGTCAGGTAAAGATCTCCGGCTTCCGGGTTCAGGGAGCTGTTTAGGACTTTTTCTTCTTTGCTGTTATTGCCTGTTTCGGGTTCTGTTATCCCTTCAGGCAAGCTTACTGACGCCTGGATGGTATAGAAGCCGTACAAGCGCAAATCAGCAACCAAGTCCACGAAATAGGCCTCATTAAGTCCAAGTGGTTCCTCAATCAGTATTTCTCCCTGGCCTGCCTGGTTACCTGAAGGATCGAGAACCTGCCAGGAAAGGGTGACGGGATGGTCAAGAGCCAGGTTTCCTGAATTCCGGATAGAAACGCGAACAGGGGTCTCCTCCGAGAAAGCACAAGGCTCAGCCAGTACATCAATTGCCTCCAATGAAACATCTACATCATGATTTTTCATAACTTCAAAGTCATCCAGGTATATCCAGCCCTGATTGGCCTCACTTTCAGCGTGAAATCCAATATAATAAGTCCCGTCGGCAGGCGGAGTAAAAGCTACCACACCTCGCTGATAATCCAGACCTAGCTTAAATGTTTCAGACCATAGGAACTGTCCCATGGATGCCGAAGTTTGATCTGTTCCAAAAGCAACAGACATTTTTTCCTCACTGGAAGAGGTTCTTCCGGTATAATGGAATGAAAGGAGATAACTTTCGCCTCCCTGCATGATCAAACAGTTTGAAAACAACCAGTCATCCGCTGGTTCCGTCAGGCTCCTACCACTGCGCATGGATATCTCTCCGCTGTGGGCAAAGGATTCATTCTTACGGATGATCCAAGTGATGGACTCTCCGGTTTCATCGATGTCATCGTTGGTGTTCTCATACCACCATCCAGAGGTGGGATCCACCATGCCGGTGGTACCGTCAATTTGCTCCAGCTCAAAATCATTATAATAAACATGGCCCTGGGTAAGGTCAACGGTGGTATTCCGAATGAATTTCGATTGGCTGTTGTTTGTCAGGTCCTGATCTTCCGCCAGAATGACTTCTGCAGTGAGGCTGTAAATTGTATTCAATTGCGAAAGATCTACCAGGAAAGTAAGCGTATCACGTTCAGTGGTGGTTAAAGTTGCCGTTGAATTCAGGGGATAGGTGTTCAGGATCTCCGGTTCCGCCTCAACGGTCAGTTCCACCAGGACATTTACGAGGGGTTCCAGCCCCTTGTTCTCGATGACCACCTTAACCGGGGTCTCTTCAGTGAAGGTATTGCAACCCCATGTCGTCTGCAGAATGGCCAAAGCTTCTGCATCGCGGTCCAGCAAGGATTCTACGGTAAAATCATCTACAAAGATCTGGAAGGTATTGAGCCCCACAAAGTCAGTGAATAATCCGATGTGGAAATTTCCTGTGTAAGGTGCCTGAAATACAAACTCTTCCCTGACGTAATCCACACTGTTGACCCAAACGTCGCCGAGAAGGGTCAGGGAGCCTTCAGGACTGGGTTCATCCATGAGGTGGACGCTAAACATTTCTTCGGAGTCGCTTCCCTGGGTTGCGGTATAAAATTTGACCCGGTAAAACGTTCCTTCAACCATTTTAAGGCAATTGGAGAAGGCCCATTCATCCACGGGATCTAGCTCCCCCCGGTACATATTGAGGCTGTTGGGGGGGGAGTAAGCTTGCCCCGGAACCGAGTAATACCGCCAACCGGTTTGATCTTCGGTTCCGCTGTATGCGCTCCAGCCAATCTCCTCCAGCCCGGAATAACCGTCAAAGTCAGTGAAATAATTTCCTGAGGCAAGGTTTACACTGGTATTGTTGGCAACAATGTTGAGGGTATCGTTTTCAGGCCTTTCATCACCCTCAAGCTGGGTGATCAACTGCAGGTCGTATTTCCCATAGAGGTCCATGTCGGCCAATAACTCCACACTAAAGGTTTGATCAGGTTCGAGGGTTTCCTGAAATTCATAAGGGATAATCTGTTGTGCAGCAGTACCTTCATGTGTAATGATCAACTCCACGCCAAAATTCCCCTGTGCTTCCATTCCGGGATTAGAAAAGGTAATGGTCACCGGGGTCTCATCCGAAAATTCACATCCCTCAGCATTTACATCTATCCCCGCGGCTGCAATATCGGTGAACACCATTCTTTCCACGGTAATGTTGTCGAGGTAAACAAAATTGTGATCTGGCGGGCTGTTTACATGGAAAGCAAGGTAATAAGTGCCGTTTTCGGGAACTGTAAACTGGATCTGTTCGGTTTCGTAGGCATCCATGGAAAAATTTTCCAGGAAGATGAGTTCAGTATCCAGGTCTTCTGGGCTGGTTCCAAAACCCATCATCACCCTCATAGAGGCGGGTGAATCAATATTCCAGGATCGGTAATCAAAGTTCAGGCGGTAAGTCTCGCTGGCATATAGGTAAAGGCAAGTCGAAACCAGCCAGTCATCGGCCTGCACCGGTACCTGAAGCTCTCCGCTGGTGTCGAAAACGCCATAGCGGATTGAATTGCTTCCGTCGCTTGCCCATTGCGAGGGTGCAGTAGCAAGGCGCAAGCCCCAGCCGGCCTCATCCTCATTGTTATTAATAGTACTCCAGCCAATGTCTTCAGGATAAAGGATTCCTTCAAAGCTTGTATGATAGCTTTCGTCACTTACCACCCAGTTTTCGCTGATGATTTCCCTGGTGAAGGTGTTGTTTGCCGGTAACTGATCTCCGGGATAATTAACAGAGGCCTCAAATTCAAACTGCAATCCCTGGCTGAGATTGATTTCAACTTCTACTTCCGCGCTCAATCCGGCATTCAGTTCCGAGATTACTTCTGATCCGCTATCCAGGGTTTCTCCTTCCGGATTCCTGACCAAAAAGTTAACTTCGATATCGGTTGCGTTTTGCTGTCCCTTGTTTTTGATGATGATTTTGGCAGGGGTATTGACACCTAAATCGCAACCAGAACCTAATACAAAAGCATTGTTTACTGCCATGTCAATGGCGCGCTCGGCAACGCCCGAAACCACCAGCGAAAAGGGCTGCCTTTTGTTGGTAGCATTCACCGGATCAACCAGGGTGCCCTTATGGGAAATCACTACCTGGTACTGGCCGGGCTCAGGGGCTAGGATTTGAATTTTTTCTACATTATCAACAAGATTGTCTCCCTGGGTTGCAGGTGCTGACGGGTTATCCGGATCCAGTTGCCAGGGATAAAAGACCTGCCCGTCTGAGATACGGGTCAACCTGACATCCAGATCATTGACCAGCAGGGGTGTCCGGTCGTTCAGTGCTGGCTCCAGCGGTACGCCCGGGACATCACTCCAGACAAGGGTCACCACCAAAGGTTGTTGCCCTGTAGAATAAATGGTTTTTGAATAGGTTGGCACCGTATTCTGCACCAAATTTCTTTCTTCAATTAAAGTATTGTTTCCCTTTTCCGGGATGATTTTCGCGGCAGCTTCAATATCTGCCAGGCCCCAACCATACTGATAATCTGGTCCGGGATGTGGTCCTGCCTCATGGGTGGTGTGAATGACCAGAGCCTTGATGGTGGCTGCCCGCAGAAAGCTCCCTGTAAGCCTTTTATTCAGTTGCTGCAGCAAGCCCAGGGAACCCGTAACCGAGGGAGCGGCCATGGAGGTTCCTGTCAGCCCTGCATAACTGGTGTTGCTGTCCACCCAGGTGGAAAGCAAACCTTGACCATTGGCCACAATGTCAGGTTTAATCCGGCCATCATCAGCAGGACCGGTGCTGCTGAATTCACTCAGAGCCACGCTTTCCGGACCGGTGTATTCTATTACATCGGCCACTGATCCAATGGTCAGGACATTCTTTCCCAGCACCAGGGTAGAAATACAGTCTAAGCCTTCCTCCCCGCCATCGCGTTCCCTGATGTCGGTTGACTTGATCCAAATCCCTAGGTCGTTGTCAAACACGTTGTGCTCCTCGCCGGGCGCCGGCCCGATATCCAGGCGGTCATTCCCTGCCGCATGCACCTGCAGGTAATAGGGGGCCAAATAGGTAATTTCATCCCGTACCCTTGTTTCCTCACTGTAGAATCCAAAATTATAGTCAGTGGTGTTGCTGATCCGGGTGTCGCCATACCACCACCACTGGTTGGTATGAAAGCCCCAGCCCGTGGATCTCCCGTAGGAATGATTAGAAACCAGGGCGCCGTTGGCGGCTGCCTCGATCATTTCTTCCTCATCGTTACTAAAATCATAAACGTGCAAACTGGCTGATGGCGCCATGCCCCTGGCCGTGGGCACAATTCCTGCGGCAACCATTGTTCCTGCAACGTGGGTTGCATGCCCATTCATGATCGGGGTGCCGTCCATTTGCGTAGTCCTGCCTTCAAATTCCTGGTGGGTAGCCCGGATGGAACCGCCATCCCAGACGTTAAGCGTTATCCCTTCCCCATTGAGGTTCAGTTCAGACAGCCCACCGGTCCAGAGCCGGCTGGTGCCAATGGAATTGGCTGCATCCAGGTTGTAGGTCTGATAATAAATGGGCGCCCCGCTTTTACTGAAACCCATAAGTCGGATGACCTTCAGGGAATCCAGAAAAGTACCCATGCCGCTTTGGCGCTGGTTGAACCGGATTACCTGTTCGCCAAAGATCTCCCATTTGGCGCTTTGCTCAACCCACAAGCGTTCCAATGGTTTTTTATCGATGGCTTCCAGCACTTCCTGTTCGCCCATTTGGGCCTGCAAAGATGGGCCGCTGAACAAAAGGAAGAATAAGCCCATCCATGGCAAGGATTTTTTAAAACGTTTCATCACGGTAAGGATAAAAATTTTTATCTGAAGGAAAAATGAAAGGGCAAAAGAAAGATCAGGCTGTGAAAGTCACTCTTTCACAGCCTGATCCTGAAAATTATCGCTTGATAACCTTGATGACTTCAACTTTGCCATGGTTGTGAACGATGCGCAGCATATAAATGCCCCCTGGCATATCCACGAGGTCTATTTGGGCTGAACGATCTATTTCAAGGCTGTTCCAAATGATTTGGCCTGTAATATTGTGCAAACTGATGGCTTTTACTGTATTCGAAATTCCCGTAATATTGAGTAAACCGATAGTAGGATTGGGGAAAACCCTGAATTCCGTTGAACCAGGGTTGTCGATACCTGTTACATCCCGATCGAAAACGATGGTATAGGTTTGCGAATAATCCTCATCCTCGGCGGTGACTACAATGGTTGCGGTCCTTGCTGCCTCATCTCCGAGCAGATCAGTGGCCTGGGTAATGTCTACGCTTGCATTTTCATTGGCAGCCACTGCATCAACCACCGGAACTTCAGTAGAACCCAAAGGAAGGGTCACCTCGTAATCCAGGATTTCCGGATCGAAACCTTCCAGGGCCACCTCGTCAAGGGTGATCTCCGCCAGGTTGGCATTGGTTTCCATGTATCTGAACGATACGGTGTAAACCGAGCTGTAAAGCGGGTCTTCTGCAGTGACCTCAATTTCAACCACCCAGTAGATCTCTTCACCGGTAGGTTCAATGGGTTCGCCTATTGTAACTGTGGCATTTTCGTCAGTAGGAAATGCCGTCACTTCCGGGATCTGCTCATCGTTAGCCAGCGAAAAATAATATTCATACACCTCTGAATCAAAGCCTTCCACCGAAATGCCGTCAAGCAAGATATCCGTCAGGCTGGCATCACTGCTCATCACCCGGAAAGTAACTGTATATTCGCTGGTAAACTCGGGGTCTTCAGCAACCACGCTGATCACAGCGGTGCGTTCAGCCTCTGTTCCGTCAATGTTAACAGCCTGAACAATGGTGACCTCTGCTGTCTCATCTGCAGCAGTGGCGGAAACCACTGGGATCTCAGAAGAAAAGGCAGGAAGTGAAACGGTATAGGCAAACGTTTCCGCATCAAAGCCTTCCAGGGCGACCTCATTGATGAGGATTTCCGAAAGCAGGGCATTATCGCTCAGGTCCCCCATTTTGATCAGATAGAAGTCAAAACTGCCCGCCGAGTTATAGCTCTCTTCGCCGGCCACCAGTTCATTCTGGAATCGCCCGAACAGGTAAATGTCATTGTTGGGCGAAATGGCCATATCGCTGCAGATCTCGGCGCTTGTGCCCCCGAAGGTACCCGCTTCAATGGCTATGCCTTCAGGGGAGAAGGCAGCCCAGAAAATATCATTGGCATCTCCATTGGTGGTGATGCTCAGGTTCTCATTGAATTCAACAGTTCCTCTGACCACGCCGGCAGCATAAATTTTCCCTTCCGGCGATATCTTTACGGCCGAGAGGTTGTCATTATAGTCTGGGTTCCCGAAAAAGTTGGCCCATACGATTTCCCGCTCTGCGTTGAGTTTGATGACAAAGGCACTCAGATAGGAAGCGTTAACAGGTTCAAAGTCCGTTTCCGTATCCCAAGTGAGGGTGGTCCGGTTTTGCCCGCCTATGTATACGTTATTGTCGGCATCGGTTTCAAGGGCCGTAATGATCGATTGACTTGCTATGGCAGAAGAAGTCAGGATATGGTGATCCCAGACATAGGTCCCATCGGCCTGCACTTCAATGATAGCCATCCCACCGGTAGCATTTTCGGTGGTAACCCCATTGACAGTTAATGCACTTGCATATTTTACCGAGAAAATGACATTCCCCGAAGGAGTAATGGCAATGTCCTGCCCCCTGTCGTCACCCGTATGCGTCGAGTTCCAATGCCACTGATAAGCACCCAGGGCATCAAATTTAGCCGCCAGGTAGAAATAGTTGGTATTCAACCCTTCCGGATCTGGTATCACCATTGTTCCGTCAAGATTGATGTCGCTCTTAAAGTGGGTGCTGAAATAAACTGCTCCCGCATCATCCACGGCCAGGTTATTGGCGCTCCCGGTCAGGATAATGCCAATGGAATTGCTCGATTCCATTTTACGGACCCATTCCAGGATGCCATTCTCTGTATATTTTGCAATAAACAGGGCACGGGTCTCTGATACCAGGGTGGTTTCCGAAAAATCAGAGGAGAAAAAGGTGGCGTTGCCCCTGAAGTCACCCATCAGGTATACATATCCGTTTTTGTAAACGGTTTTAAATCCACCTGCCCCTGTGGTTCCGTCAGCTTCGGCTGTAACGGCCCATGCCAGTTCCTTTTCAGGGGAAACCTTGGCCAGGAACATGGTGTTTTGCTGACTCACAGGCACAATTTCAGTACCCAAAAGGTTCATCGAATAGCGAAAAGTACCGGTAATATAGGCATTGCCTGTTTGATCGGTAGCAACACCCTCGCCAAAATCAGCCGAGGTTCCGCCTGCGGTCGTGGCCCAGCGGAATTGGTTCTGCTGACCGAAAACACTCGCGGAGATAAACAAAACGACAAAAAAAGTAAAAATTCTCTTCATTGGTTATGTTTTTTTGGTTAATAATAATGGATTCTGGTTGATAATAAGTTGAAAAGAAAAGTCGGTTGATTGGAAATTCCTTTTAATAGGGCAAACAATCGCTTGGAATTCTCCGATACTCAAAAAAAGCCAAGCATGAAGAAAAATGCATCTGCAATAATAAAAAAATTAATAAACTTAATGGGGATTAATTTTCATTAATAATTCTATCCTTGAAAGTAATAGCATTAAGCTTCTTTACTTGTGGAGAAGGTTTGTAAATTCCCTTACCTTTGCCGCAAAAATCAGGCCATGGCTGAATGTCTCGGCAAATACTTTTTACGCAACGGGCAGTTGCTTGAAGCCACTTCCTTCGCCTGCGACTTTCTATCCAAACCCCATTATGTCTATGAGGTTTTCCGGGTGATTGAGGGGATTCCTTTGTTTATTGACGATCACCAGGAGCGGCTCAGGCAGACCGTTAAATTGAGCGGCCTTTCTGTAGATATTGTTCCCGGTGATTTTATTAATCAGGTGAAGAAACTAATTGATGCCAACCAGTTGAATGAGGGCAACATCAAGGTTGTTGTGCTTCCGGATGAAGGGGATGAGGTTGGCGCTTTCCTGATCTATGTGATGGAGCACCAGTATCCAAGCGATGAACAGTTTGAGCATGGGGTAGCCCTGGCACTTCACCAGGGCATCAGGAACAACCCCAATGCCAAGGTGATGGATGTTGGCCTGCGCAGCGATACCAATGCCATCAAGCAGGAACAGCAGGTTTATGAGACCCTGTTGGTTGACGAGCAGGGATGCATTACCGAGGGCAGCCGGTCAAACGTGTTTTTTGTCTGTGGCGATGAGCTCATCACCCCGCCCATTGAGGATGTTCTGCCCGGAGTCACCCGCAAGCATGTGGTGAAGCTTTGCCGCGACCTGAATATTCCGCTGAAGGAACAGAAAGTTCCCGAAAGCAGCCTGGCCGAAAAGGATGGGGTATTCATCACCGGTACCTCACGCAAGGTATTGCCCGCATTCCGCATTGACGAATGGCTGTATCCGCCCGACCTTCCCATGATCCGCAAGCTGCAGGCCGCTTTCAACCATGAAGTGGAGGAATACCTGCGCCGTGCAAGGCTTCAGTAGGTCGTTTTCAGGGTCGCCAGAGGTGCTAGAAACTCCAGAAGGATCTTGTTGAATGCATCCGGATGGGTTTCCATTGGGTTGTGCCCGGCCCCGGGAATTACTTCAATTTTTATCCCTGGCATCTGGTCAAGCACCTTGTGCCTGCCCTCCAGTGGCACCCAGGTATCGTTTTCGCCCCAGATGCCCAGCAAGGGCCCTTGCAAATCCTGTGCCTTCAGGTCGGTGATATCATAACTACCGACGGAGCCGGCAAGGATAGCCCTGGCCGTCCCCGAAATTTGCAGCGGATGGTAATAGGCCATGATGGCTTCGCGTCCTGGCGGACTGCCGTAGGCCGATTCCAGTAAACCGCCAATGCGACGGGGGGTGATAAACCAGGCTTCGGCCAGGTTACCCATCAGGGTCTGGACTGGTTTGAACCTTAGCAGGGACTGACGCTGCGGTTCAGCGGCATTTACTTGGCCGAAAACTGCCCCGGCCACAAACACGGTGCTGAGGGTTTGCTCAGGATACATCAGGGCCATGGCCTCCACGATGCCAGCCCCCATGCTGTGCCCCACCAGGTGCCATTCCCTTCCGGGAAAAAGGCTGTCCTGCCATTGTTTCAGCAAGACTGCCCTGGCCGTGACCGAGGCATTCAGCCGGGGCGATTTGTCGCTGTAACCAAAGGGCGGGATGTCGATGGCTACCACTTCAAAACCTGCTTGTTGCAAAACCGGTGCAGTTCTTTCCCAAGAAAAGGTTGAACCGCTGAAACCGTGCACTAGTAATACCGTCCCCCGCCGAATGTCCCCTTCGGCAGACCAGGTCCGGTAATGCAGCCGAACCCCATCAACTATGCTGAATCGACTGTTTGAAAAGGGTAGAGTGCTCCTTTGGGTTGCTTTTTTACCCGGCTGGCAGGACACCATCATCAGGAAAAGCAATAAAGAAAAAACCATGCAGACCCTTTGAAACCTTAATAATGTTAACATATCCGGGCTTTTTTTGAATAAGATTTGCCGGGCCCTTTGCGAAATAAATTGTACTTTTGAGCCTTTTGATATTCAAAATTAATGAAGAATGGAAATCACCGGCAAAGTAGTTGAGATTTTAACCGAACAAAGCGGGCAGGGACGTAACGGAATCTGGCGCCGACAGGAGTTCATCCTTGAGGTGCCCGGGCAGTACCCCAGGAAAGTATGCATCGCCCTTTGGGGTGACAAAATAGACCAGGTAGCCCTGAAAACCGGCGAAGAGGTCACAGCCTCCATCGATATAGAAAGCCGCGAATACAACGGCAAATGGTTCACCTCGGTGAAAGCCTGGAAAGTGGACAAGGTGCAGGCTGCTACCGGCAGCAATGAAGCCCCCGATTTTCCCCCTCCGGGTGAACCCCCGCTGGAACCCTACGAAGGCCAGGACGACCTCCCGTTCTAAGCCCGTCGTGCAAAAAGTTTAGCGGCTGCTCCCTTAAAAAGGGACAGCCGTTTTTTTTCTCAGATTTTTTTACCGTTTGAAAAGTTGTCGATTGCGGGCGAATTTCCCTGCATGTTATGGACTAGCATTATCTTATCCTTTTTGCACTTATTTCTTTAGCATCGATGAAAAAAGTCAATCCATTTACTTGTCCATTTTCATTTCTAATAAAGGTAAACTGAATATTATCATCTCTCAAGTAGAAATCATCTTCTGATTCTGGATGCATCTCAGCTTTAAACCCATTTTGTTCATCTACAATAAATAAATGTTCATTTTCTAAAACAATTTTTATTTTCCCTCCTTCAGATTTATAAATACCTTCATATTGGATCATGATTAATGGATCTGGCTTAATATAAGACCTGTGATATTTAGAATTATCAATTGTTAAAGCATCAAAACAACTGAAATCTTCCTTATTAACTTCGGTTACAAGTGAAATACATGAATTACATAAAACACATTTCAGGAAACATCCGGTTTGTTCTGCGATATAATATTTTGAAATGCCTTCAGTATGTCCCGTACCGCTACTGGTGTGAAGCTGGTAACATCCACCAAGATTCTTAAATCGATTAACCAACTGTAAGGCTTTTTCATAAGGACTTTGCGAACTGTCAGCTGTACTATGGAATATAATTACGGGAATATGGTGGGCTTCTTCATGAGATATGAATGAAGTATCCGCAATTTGTCCCCACATATTAATCACTCCCCTGACAGAAAACTTTGTATTTAAATCATTTGTTGAATTATCGATTCGTCCAAGTTCCCGAGTAATCTCCGGGTAATGATTATCAAAGTCAGTTTGATTCATATAACTTATCCCCATTGCCGTGAGAGCTCCTGCGCTTACTCCACCAACAAATATTGCAGTGGTATCAATACCATATTTTTGTGCATTGGATATTAAATACCTTAAAGCAGCATGGGCATCCTGCACTGCCCTGTATGCTTCTTTTAAAATCTCAGATTCCTTATTGTTCTTCCTGCCTTTCCTTCGGTTGATATTACAGACCACAAATCCTCTTTGGGCAAAAAGCGGACAGTACTTTTCTGTCCTTGAGTTATCTCCTTTGCTCCCTCCATGAACCAGCATAATCAGGGGCTTTTTTTTCAGAGAGTCAACAGCCGCAGATGGATAATAGAGATCCAGGTCAAGGATTTCGGTCTGTCCCTTGTAATTTTCGGCCTGTCCATAAATTATATTTTTGTCAACCTGAATATCACGGCTTCTGAAGTAATAATTGTCAACAAAGCGATGCGGTATTGCGTAATCCTGTGCATTTAATGGAATGAAAATCGAAGAAAGTAATAGAAGTATAAGATTGACTTTAATTATACTTTTCATAACCTTATGTTTTTTGATTTGGAATGCTTGCCCATAACAGTCCTGGTTTTGCCTCAGTGGCTGACCTGCCTGATTCGGTATTACCAATCATGGCAAAGTCCCAGGCGGATCAGTCCCGCATGTGTGGGATAAAACGACCACCATGCCCGATATTTTTGGCTATACCATGTTGTGTGGCGTTTTGTATGTAGTCTAATGCTTCTTTACCGATTTCAGGTTTTACTTATTAATTCCGTTCATCAGAAATATCGGATAAAATTTTAATTCCGCTCTTTTTCATTAGCTCACTTGCATTAAAGTCATTGCAAATACCGGGTTGAAGCTTATAACTGAAATGCATTGAATCATTTTTAATCTCACTATTAAAACTATAATTTGTAACTAACATTTTATTCCCCGATAGTTTTGCAAGTTTAATATCGTGTGTTGCAATAATTCCTGACGTTTTGAGCTTACTTATTTGATTAATCAATGAAAAACCTCCTTTATGTCTATCTTCTGAGTTTGTACCCTTAAACATCTCATCCAAAAGAAAAAATACATTGTGACTACTTTCTATCAGTTTCAGCATCTTTTCAATTCTGCTTAATTCTGCATAAAAAGAAGAGATTCCTTTTTTCAAATTATCTTGGGTTCTCATACTTGTATATAATCTCAGGTTCGTAACCTGCCCAAATTTTGCACAACAAGGAGCCCCAGCTAAAGCCAATACTAGGTTCACGCCTACAGCCCTTAAAAAAGTACTTTTCCCTCCCATATTGGAACCGGTAATCATAACAATATTACCTTGTCCCTCAGAGTGAAAATTATTACAAACACGTTGATTGGAATGTATTAAGGGATGTCCCAACGACTCAAAATTTAAAAAGTTGTTTTTATCGGTAATTTCCGGAAATGTATATGATGGGTTTGAATAGCAAAAACCTGCAAAACTATTTATTACTTCAAACTCACTAACTACTTCAGCCCATGATTTTAAAAACGCCTTATTTTTTGATTTCCATTGTTCTGTTCCAATAATCAAGTAAATATCTAATAGCAGGAAATTATTGAATAAGGGATACATGTAATTTCCACCTATTGGTATCTTTTTTATAGGTCTTTGCTGAGAGAATTCCAGTAAACTGCACAGCCTGTTAATTTCATGGGATGCTGAATATTTGCTTTGTTTGAGTACTGATTGTAATTGGCGTAGTTTTTTTGACTTGAAACTTTCACATTCAATTTTATTGATAAGTGCCCGATAACCTTTTAAAGTGTTAAGATTTTCTTGTGAGGTTTCAACGATTTCTTCTACTATGGGTTTTACTTTTCTTAAAATCATATTGTTGATTAACAAAATAATAATCAAGAGCGAAAGCGATAAATAAATATACCTGTTTGGTGAATTCAGGGTTACCAAAAAAAAGAATAAGCCAAGCAATGATAGAACCGATAGGATTATTGCAACGGCTATATATATACGTCGATATTTTAATAGAACCACAGGTGCTTCTACCCAATCTAACAATTTATAATAATCACTTTTCTGATTTTCATAGTGCATACCTGAGGCCTGGAAATCTTGCCTCCAATCCAATTTGGGAGATAATTCCTTTATGGCATTTTGTCTGTCAAGTATTTCATTATTGGGTGCAGGTTCCGACAGCCAATCAGATAAAAGTATCGTGCCAGACTCTGTAGTTGTTCTATTCACCAATTGAAAAATGGAGTGTTGTCCAAAAATATCTAGATCAGAGGTATAGGGGTGATTTTGATTAATAAATTTATTTCCGGTATTAAATTCTTCCAGATTACCTTTTTCTCTTAAAATCTCGGATTCATTTATACCTTTCAGGAGTGCTGTATGCTTTTTCAGGAAAGCTTTTTTGTTATGATGCGAGATTGTAACACCAAAACTTATTATCAATAGTGGGAAAACAATCAGAATGGCAGTTAATAAATTTAAACTAAACAAGTATATAAGAATGATACTTGAAATAATAAAAATCAATAACCTGAGAAATGAAATACGATTTAATAACTTACTTAGCTTAAGTAATTTGGCATCAAGCTTTTTTATGTTATCGCTATAAATTTTCATGCTTTTTATATTTGAAACACCCCAGAATATTTCAAAATCGTGATAGCTATTCTTCAATAAGGCAAAGACCTCGTTTTTAACGATGATAAAATCCTACTAATACACCCAAATTCCGGAGCATTCGTATGACAAGATCATTACGATCCATTTCATGCTAAAGCTTTTCAAGCCTTAAATATAGAGAATTGTTATAAATTCCCAAGAGGCGAAATTATATTCATTGGTTTTTTCTTTTTCACCCCCCGGGGGCTTAACCCCAAACTCCCTCTTGAATAGCAAAAGCAGCATGGTAAAACCACAAAAAAGCACCTCAGCAAGGTGCCATAGCGATAGATAGCCGTTCCCCCTGCCCAGCATACAGCTTTTGCGGCCCACTTGTTTTTGCCCGTTTTTCAAACTTTTGGGTCAAGCCGGTTTCTGAGTTTTGAAAACCCAAACCTGACCCCTACAGTCAACACAGGGAAAGTGTAATTCCTCACAGAAGCATAAAGGCTATAGCTGATCGGAAGAGATAAACTCAGGTAAGGTTCGATCAGCCTTTCCGGTACATTCTGAAATTTATAGTTAATTTTTAATCCCGGGATGATACCTATACTTGACAGCTGAAAATTCGTGACATAAGCAGTTCCGAGGTACCCGCTGATGAAAAATTTCCTGAATGCATGGGCCTCAGAATAGTGCCTGAACTCAACGGCACCCTCAAGACCCAAAAAAGGATATGGTAAGAAAAGAAATGAACCCACCATACCTCCTCCAGCCCATAAACAAAGCGTGTTGCTGGGGTTCATGGCTATTTCATAATTATAGATTGCTTCGATTGAATAACACAAAAATGCATATTGGTAAGGGAAGTAGATCACATCAGGTTTTGCTGAAAATGACTGGAATAAAAAAAGGAATATGATAATTGCTTTCTTCATTTCATGGGTTTAAATTAACTGCCTTTCAGGCTGTTATTTTAATTGATGGTGCGCTCTAAGAAGGTTTTATGAAGAGCCAGAAAACTTGTCCAGGCGCCATACCCGTTCTTTACGCTGAGAAATCAACCCTATGCTCCCAGAGAACAGAGCAGGGGTTTGAGAAAGCAAAATGCATTCAAATGTTTAAATTTATGGAATTGATATGAATTATCAAAGGATATGATCATTTTAATGGGTTCTTTTCCAGGGATATGGGTTGAAAAAATTGGCCAGTATAACGAAAGCCTTACAAATCTTGCAGAGTAGGAGGGGGGCATTTTTCTGTAACGCTATTTCACCCTCACGGACCGTAAAGCCAAACCCCTAATGATCCATCCAACCCAGGATGGAAAAACCCTAAAAAAACACCTCAGCAAGGGGCCATAGCGATAGAAAGCCATTCTCCTGGCCAGCATACACTCCGAGCAAGCTCCAAAGAAAGATAAAGCCATCCCTGGTTTCAATACCTGTAAACGACTGTTTTCTTCAGTTCAAAAGGCTTTTCAGATGCCCAACCTGCTCTTTATTCCCAAGAACAAAGAGCATAATGCCTTTTGTCAGGACGGTATCCGCCGATGGGTTAAGGATATACTGGCCATTCTCTTGTTTAATTCCCAGGATGCTTACCCCTGTTTTTTCCCTGATCTGAAGTTCCCCGATGGTTTTGTTGGTGTTGACGTTTATCCCCGAGCACGATATTTCGAAAAGGGAAACATTGCCCAACCGGTGGAGCATAATTTTTTCGACAAATTCATGGATGTCAGGTTGAATGACGAGTTTGGCCATCTTCTGTCCACCCACCTTGTCGGGCAATATCACATTGGTGGCACCCGCCAGCTTTAACTTTTTATCGTTGGCAATGGCCGAGGCACGGCTGATGATGATCAGGTCAGGGTTGATTTCACGGGCGGTTATCACTACGAACAGGTTGTCAGCGTCGTTGGCCAGGGCACTGATAAGTGCTTTGGCATTCCCTGTCCCTGCCTTATGAAGCACGCTGTCGTCGGTGGCATCGCCATCGATATACAATATTTTGGGATTTTCCTGGATGTACTGAATGACTTTTGGCCGGTTTTCAATGACTACCACCGGGATGTTGCTGGAAAGCAGTTCTTCCACCGCCTGCGAACCATTCCGGCCATATCCTACCACAATCACGTGGCCCTTCAATTTCGATATTTGTTTTTCCATTTTTTTCCTGACATTATAAATGCTAAGCAGTCTCTCGGAGAAGTGCCGGGTAATCGATGAAATGGCAAAGGCAAAAAGGGCGAGGCTAAGAATAATAAGCGCGATGGTAAACCACATCCCCTCCTGCGAGAGGGGGCGCACCTCCTTGAACCCTACGGTGCCAATGGTAATGATGGTCATATAAAGCGCCTCGGTAAAGGAGTAGTCCTCGAGGTTCATATAACCAACGATACCAATGAATATGATGGTTAGCAGGATTCCAAACGCAATGTAGAGGGTACGATTCCCGTGCGACTCCATAGAAAACAACTCAGAAAATGTTGCATAAATATATGGCTTTTTGGCTGCACTGGCGAAGCTTTTCTCTAAAAGTTGCCGCTGCGCATTGCCCGGAATCTTGTTCTTTGCCTATGAAACCATTGCTTCTCCTTCTCTCCGGGCCATTTTAAAAAAGAACCTTCAATCAAAAAAAGCACCTCCTTTAGGTGCCGTATCCATTAATCGCTTGAAAAAAGTGGATGCCTGGCAGAATGAAAAAATGCCAGTTTTGTTAGAAACGCATATTGATTTCAGTTTTACCCTTTAACAACTCCACCAGCCTTTTTGCTTTATTAACCATAGCAGGATCGGTAAGCCATATGGTAAGCTTTGTACCTCTGATTTGAAGGACGAGATTGGCTTTCTTCGAAATCTCTCCCACCAGGGGAGCCCCGTTGACCACCCAAGTAAAATTCCTTAACCATTTAACCAGCCTGGGGTATCAAAGCTTATTCAATTCAATGGACTGTATATCAGAATAAGCATAAAAGTCGGGGTTTCCTTCCGCTTGTCCTCAATTATTTTAAATCCCTCATCAAAAAACTGGAATTCCGTTCTCGGATTATTTTTCGGGATAATATTTTCATTCATTTTTCTCATCCTTACAAACAAATGTCTCTGGATATTTGGCCAGGTAATCAATTTGCTCTGAACTCATATTCAGGTCAAATCCCCAATCCTTGAAAAATGTAAATGCTTCTGTAATGAATGCTTTATTTATTTCGGTTGAGTAATTTACGAACTGATTATCAACTGCCCCAGAAAAATTTTCATTAAGATTGAAAACTTTAACATTTTCCGAACAATTAAAATCGAAATTTCTGAAATCAACAAATTTCATTTCTGCTTGTCCCGCTTGTTTCAAAAATATTTTTTGTGCTCCGGCAATGATGGGTGTTTCAAAAATCTTGAAATAGATTCTCATATTAGTGATATCGTAAACAATACTCCATTTTGTTCCAAGTCCTTGATTTACTGAATTTAAAAATTCAAATGCATCGTTCACTATTGAGTCACTTGATAAATGCTGTTTTTTATCAATCTTTTGAGCGACTGTACAAAAGTTATAAAGGGACCGGTTGGAATCAGTGTCCCCCTTGGTTTCGTAACATTCTAAAGAACTTTCATAAGTGCTGTTTGCCAGCGCTGGGATGGGAAGAGAATGTTGAAAATGGCTTACCATTTTTCCATCCAGGAATTCTATGGTTGCTGCATTTCCGAATTTATCACTAATGAGAAAATGATATTTTGAAGTTGCATCAACAATTCTCAACAATGTATCACTATGAATAACTTCTTCAATGGTCGAACAATTATCTAACTGAAATTGAATCCATTGGTTTGCACTAATAGCATAGCGGTCATCCTTGGTTGGATACTGAGTCTGCTCCAGGGTCATATGTTCAACTACCAGTCCAGTTTCATTGATTCCGCCATAAGGTAAATCTCTTCCAATCTGGTTAAAGGTTATACTACCATATTTGGCTACCCATTCAATGGCCTTCTCCTGGGGGTCAACAAGAGCAGTTTTTTTTAGATCTCTTGGATTGGTCATCATTAATCCTGAACCAGTAATCCAGTCGAGATTACGTCCCAAAACGATCTTGTTGCCTTGATGAAGGACAAAGGTTGTGCAGGGATAAACGGAAGGCGAAATCAGGCTCAATAAGATGACGACAGCTAAAATAATTACTGGTTTGCCATTTTTCATAATCAAAGGCTTTGGTTAATGGGGGATAAGTCATTGAGCCGTTACGCTTAAAACTACATAACGGCTGGGGCCTTTTAAGTGCAGGCGCTCGAAACGATTCCTTATCCCTCGATGCGAATCTACGAAAAAGAAGTAGGGTTTCCTAATCCGTTAAATCCCTGCAGTTTTAAAACCCCTTGTCAAAGCCGGATTCAGGGCTGGTTGTTTTTAATCCCAGAATTCCTTGCACCTTTCCTGTTCTGCGATTCTTAAAACGGAGAAACCCAGTTCAATGGCTTTGCTGAAGTCTTCACATCCCTGCTCGTGTTCGCCCAGTTCGTATCTTGCCAGTCCGCGAAGGAAGTAGGCATTTTTATTGGCGGGGTCGAGGGTCAGGGCTTTATTGCAGTCAAATACCACCCCTTCCAGGTCGCTGGGAAACCTGGTCCCGGCCCTGTTTACATAAACCCTTGCGTCCAGGGTGTCGGTCAATAGATAGGTGTCAAGATCCGCTTTTGCCTGTTGGGTCATCCCCGTGGCCAGGTATATTCTCGCCCGGTTTAAATACAATTCAGGCCTTGGCGTTTTGGCTATTTCCCCATCCAGCGCCTGGATGAAATCATTGAATTCAGGGCGTGTCCAGAATCCCATGGTCGTTTTGATCCTTCCGCTGCAATCGTCATCGATCAGGTCGAACGATACATAGTAATCGGTTTGATAAACCTTGTACAGCCCGTATCCCTCGCACATCTGACCTTCCTCATCAATGAATTTGATGGTGTCGCCAGATAATTTATATTTTGCCACCACGTCAATGGTCTGGTCGTTGCCAAAATCCCCTTCCACCAGTCCGTCTTCCTTAAAATCAAAGCTGATGGGCCCGCTCTGACTCATTCTTACCCATTTGCCGGTAAGGGTTTGATCAGGGGGCGTGGTGGCTTGGTCGTCGTGCTGTTTGGCGGATTGGCAGGCGCATAAGAATATCAGCAGCAAAATCAAATAAACGGGTTTGTTTTTCATTTTGGGGTCTGTTTTTTAGATTAAGGTTTCTGTATTGTTTGTATGGCTGAGATTGGTTCATCCATTCAATAAAAAATACCAAACGAGTCACTCATTAACCCTTGCAGGAATGTTTGGACTCCCTGTTTTTCAAGAGAGGTGGAGGTTTGTATTTTTCAAAATTAAGGTTTTTTAAATATATCCGTCTTGATCATCCAGGGTTTTTTAAATTCATCGTTAAGGTTAAGCCTGCCTGTCGGCAGGCAGGGTTGAGGTTCAGGTATAAAAGTTTGGACATTAAGGGAATAAGGTCAAACCAGCAGGTCTGTCTAAAACCTTATTACCTTATGGGGCTGGGGTGGCACGGTATTCCTCAGGCTAATTTCACTGCCACCCCTGCAGGGGGAAAGGGGGAGGGGTGCATCAGGATGATTGAGCCATTCCTGGTGCTGTTTCAAGGGTGGATGGGAAGGGCGGGATACTACGGTATCAGTGTTTGATGTCGTTGGCGTTGCAATGCATTTAGTTTGATAAGCAAGATACAAAAAAGCGACCGACACTCATAAACCGGGCGAAAATATAGCCCATACATTATTCACCATGTTAGTGGCATTAAAATATGTGATCTATCTTCTATTTTCAGAGAAATCAACTCCTAGTCCGGTCTTTCTACCCTTAAATGGTTCATTAACTATAGTATCTGTTAGCGGTTTATATAATGCTGGATGACGAAAAGCGTTTCCAAAATAAGATTCATTTCTATATCTCCTGATCTCCGTTAAGTCAAATTCTGAAATAAAGATCCCCTCTTTTTCATCTGCCTCAAAAATCTGGTATTCACCCCAGTACCATGGATTATAAGCTGTTGATCTGCCTGTATGGCAATATGCCGGGCATTCTTTTTCACCTGGAAAGTTTACTAAGGCAACACCAAAAGAATTTTCAACAGCTCTTGATTTTAACATAGCTAATAAATGGTCATTTAAAGGGGCAGCATTGGGTACGATAACGATCTCAGCTCCGTTTAGCATTAATATCCTGCCGCTTTCAGGAAAGTAATAATCGGAGCATATCATTGCACCTAATTTAAATGTTCCATTTTTAGTGTCCAGGTTATATACATTAAATTCCTTTCCAGATGTACAAACAGCCTCAACAAGGGAAGGCTCCCATAAATGAACTTTTCTGTGTTTTAAACAAATTTCACCAAACCTGTCAATTACACAAACCGAATTATAATATTCCATGTTTTCCTTTTCAAGAAAAGTCACGGCAATTGCCATCTCCAGCTCTTTTGCCAAAGCAACAAAATGTTTGATAAATGGATCATCTATGGATATTGCCTGGCTTAACCAGTCTTCGATTACGGCAGGCTCGTCATAACCACAGCCAATACTATACATTTCAGGAAGAACTGCCAGATCAGCGCCAATAGAATCGGCTTTCCTGCAATATAATTCTGCCTTCTGCATATTTTCCTCTATATTATTATTGAAGGCAAATAACTGCAGATGTGCAATGGTTATTTTATTATGGGAATCATTCTGAGCATACATACTCGGAATCGTTGCTATTAAGATGAAGCTAATAGCAACAGACAGTTGTAAAAGTTTCCTTTTCATAGCATATCCTTTTTTTAAAACATTCACGACAGAACTTACTTATTTCATGAATGAAAATGGCATTAATCTCCACTAAGGTGTTATTTACCAATAAATTTAAGAAATTTTCATAAATGCCCGGTTCAAAATTCCCGTTTTTTTTCATCGGTAAATCCCTATCAGCTTCATTAACTTATTGGTTATGTGATTGATAGGTTTTGTTTTTAATAATTTCTGCATGCACCAATGTTTTTTTCCCAGGGCATTGAAACCCAATGATCTGATCCATGGATTTTGAGCGTAAGAGGATCACTCAGGGATAGGACCAAGGGGGATCTTCTGTTTCTTATGAATGCCACCCATGCATGGGGGAATGGGGGAGGGGGGCTGTTATTCTACCATACTGTCGCCGGTACGCGGCTTTGCTTAGGTTAGGTTAAGGTTTAGAAGGGGCATGGGGCTCCGTCTCAACCTTAACCTTAACCTTAACCTTAACCTTGAATTTCCTGCCATTAATTATTTCTTGCCATTTTAATCCTTTCCCTGGTCGATCGAATGACAGGGGCTTGTTTTATGGATTTGAAAAATTTCCTGACCTTGTACCTGCGCATCCCGGCCTTAGTGAACCGGTATTCCATCCCTTCATTCATCGTGTAATTGCAGGGACTGCACCGCCCGCAGGGCTCGTCCTTTACGGGCTTATGGCAAAACCAGGTCTTGTTCATGATGTCCAGCAGACCTGTCCCTTCGGCCCATGCCTTCATGTCCAGCTTGCTGGTGTTCAGCAGGGGAAAGCGGAAATGACCGAAGACTTTCACCAGGTCATCCGACGATCTTTCAGGGTTCACCACGTGGTAGTCCCCCGTCAATTCATCCGCTGTCTTTACCAGGGCCCCGTGGTTCCTGAGAAAATTGGCCGTATCATCCGTATGCATGCCCAGTTCCAGGTGCTCTTGCCTGCTGGCAAACCTGGCCAGCCAGTCATACTGCGAACCGAAGAAATTGGTTTTCCGGATATTCTGGTAAGCCTGGGTTATTCCCGCATCT